>JBIQHO010000218.1:0-6111 GCA_044508545.1 Bradyrhizobiaceae bacterium
CGCCGCGGAAGCGCGACACCAGCCCGTCATAGCGCCCGCCGCCGCCGACCGAGCCAAAGCGCACCAGGCGGCCCTTCTCGTCCTTGGTCTCTAACAGCAGTTCGACCTCGTAGACCGGGCCGGTGTAGTATTCGAGGCCGCGCACGACGGAGGTCTCAACAGAGATTCTGTCTGGACCATAGCCTGCTACACGCACCAATTCGTTTATGATCCTTAGCTCAGAAACGCCTTCGGAGCCGATCGATCCCGTCTCGAAATAGCTGGCCATCAGATCAAACAAGGGATGTTTAGCCTGCTGATCTAGCGACATCCTCGAACAGTTTTCCGACAGGCTAAGGAAGCTTAGTATTCCATCAATTCGCTTGGCAGGAATCCCAGCGCCTTTAGTGAAATCGCCGCTCTCGTCGAGGCGACCATCGCCCAAGAGCTTGCGGATCTCTTCGACCGGAAACTTGTCCATCTTGTCGATGGCACGCAGCACGGTTAAGCGGCGGCTTGCATCGTCAGAATTGACTTGACCGATCGACTCCAGCACACCATCGAGCACCTTGCGGTTGTTCACCTTCACCACGTATTGCCCGCGCGGGATGCCAAGCGCCTCCATGGTATCGGCGGCCATCATGCACATCTCGGCGTCGGCGGCGGGCGACGCGCTGCCGACCGTATCGGCGTCGAACTGCATGAACTGGCGGAAGCGTCCCGGTCCCGGCTTCTCGTTGCGGAACACGTAGCCCGCGCGATAGCTGCGATAGGGCAGCGCGAGGTTCTGGAAATTTTCCGCAACATAACGCGCCAGCGGCGCGGTGAGATCGTAGCGCAAGCTGATCCACTGCTCGTCGTCGTCCTGGAACGAGAACACGCCCTCGTTGGGCCGGTCCTGATCGGGCAGGAATTTGCCGAGCGCGTCGGTATATTCAAAAGCCGGCGTCTCCACCGGCTCGAAGCCGTAGCGTTCATAGACTGCGCGGATCGTCTCGGTCATCGCGCGCGTGGCAGCGATGGCGGCGGGGCCGCGATCCTCCAGCCCCCGCGGCAGGCGGGCACGGAGCTTTTGCGGCTTCTTCGGCTTCTTGTCGGACATGAACTCACACGGGCGGGCTGAGAACAAACGACGCTGACGTCATATGTCAATGAAGGAAAAGGGGTTACCAGCCACGGCGTGAACGGGCAAGGCGGGCTTTGATCCCGCCCCCCTGTTTGCGTTCTCGGCAGAGGGCACGATGCAAACGGGAATTTCTCGACGCCCTGCCCGCGCCGTTAAGGATGCCGCCTGCCCGCGCCAACCACGGATTGTCTATCGGGATACGAGCTTTCCCCGGGGGGCCTGGAGGCACTATCTCGCCGCTGCCGGAGATCGAAGGCGGCAAGCGGCCGAACAAGTGGAGGGAGAGCCCTTCATCCCGTTATCGCTGCCGCAATCGACAGATCGTGGCGACCAAAGCGTCTTTCCGGCCCTTGAGTTTTCGTGCCGATGCCAAGCGGTCCAAATTCGGAACGCCGGAGTTTTGCGCCTTCTCGGCGAGTTGAATGTTGCGGTCGAGCAGATGAACCAGACCCCGCAAATCGGAAATAAGCTGTTTCGTTCTTTCCTGAATCAGGACGTGGTGAATGGTTAAAGTTTCAAAATGGGATGTGGTCCCCATAGGAGTGCTCCGATACGCTACAACTGCCTCTCATGATCCGATGTCGGAGCAAATCGGATGCCAGAATCCGAAATGACTGACGCCACGTCCAAACCCGCCACGCCAAAAAAGGTTGCAGATGTGCCCGCGAAAGATTGGCTCGCTTCCACGCGAACCCGAGCGGCATGCGATGCTGAAGGCAACCTGGCTGGCCAACAACGCTGTATTGGAACTGGATCATTCACCGGGATTGCAGCCGCCAAGGGAAAGGCTCGCCGCGGCGTTCCGTCATCTGCGTTCCTTCATCCCTGTTTCTTTTCCCGCGCTTTTGACCGTCGGTCCTCAGATCGGGTCCGGCCTGAGCTGATCGGGCCCAATATCCTCACGGCGACATCATCGCGCATGGTCCTGCAGGTCGCCTGAACTGCGACGCGCATCGGAAAGACGCAGGCTGCCGTCACAAAAAGTTGTCGATCGAATCGCCGAGGCTCGGTTGCGATCGATGCCTATAAGATATATTATAGATATATCTTAAGCCGAACCTCGAGCGGCCGGCATCGATCTCTCGGCGAAATTCGCTGAAGCAAGGTTGGACCGGGCAGGTGTCACGATCCCGCCTCGCTGATCCCGATCCACGACAGACGTAGCAGACGGAAGAGAATAGCTTGACCGTGAACGAGATTGTCTTGGCAAGAACCGTGAGCGGCCTTTCACAGAGGAGAAGCATGATGACTACAATCAACAGATACGAGCAATTTCATGCCGATGACGATCATTCATCGACGGATTTCACGAGCACCTTGCTGCCGATGCTGGTCGGGGGTCTTGGTCTCATTGTCGTTGGAATGATCGCAGTCGGCATATTCGTGGGATGATCCCAGCCGGTTGTTCAGAATTCAGCGCATAAAAAAATATGTACGGCGGTGATCAAGCGGGCACGGAGCGTCGGCATTGCCCGCTCACCGAGACACACCATCAATCGGCTTGAAAACTGAACAAGGCCTAAGCTGTAAATCGGCTCAAGGCCGTCTGAAGATAACCGTCTTCAAGAGGTTATCGAGGCACCTGTAGCGGCGGCGTTCTTCGGCGCGCTACAATCCCGCTTTGATCCTTTGTGGCGGCTCATACCCTCGGCCTCGAGATGGCGGGAGCCACCGGATTTCTGCCCGCGGCTACCTCCATCGACAGGACGCCGGCCGGTGGCCGCGAGGTTTGGGGAAACGCCGCGGCCACCTCCCGGTCAGTCTTTGCCCATGCCTTCTGCAGCCCCCATACCTCCGCAGCCCCATACCCTCCGCTGCCTTGGGCGCCACGCCGGCGCGGACCTCATCCGCGATCCGCTGGACCGGTGCGGCGCCCGTGTGATGATAGTTCATCGGGCCGTCCATCATGCAGGTGTTGACCGGCACCTTCGGCTGGTTGACCGGCAGTTGATGGAAGTTGGCGCCGATGCGATTGCGCTGTGGGTCGTCATAGGCGAACGCGCGGCCCAACCTTACGGGGTCAATTTGGGCGCCGCTCCCCGGCGTAGGGGGTCAATTTGCATGCCGAATGATGTAAGCTTCGGTACATCTGCTCCGAGAAAGCATCATGCAGGTTGCCGTGACACTTCGAAGTCGAAGAGGCGCCAGATCTTCGACCTGCCTGAAGGCGATCCTCGCCGGTACGATCTGCATCTCCTTTACCGGCATAGCCTTTACCAAAGATGATGATGACAATGGCGCCTCGACGACGCCCAATATCTACCTCGATTTGAGAACGTCCTACGCCCGCGTACCTGTCGGCTCTCTGTCAATCGGCTTTGGCAATCCTGCTCTGGTCACGGCACTGCAATCGCTTGCGCTATCTCGAGCCAACACCGCGGCAGCAGCAGGCGGCTTGACACTACCCGCTGCCCGGGGAGCGGCTGTCGATGTTCCGATGACCATTGATGTAACCGATAGCGTGTCGCTCTATGCCGGTGTGTCAGCCAGTTCAACCGGGACCGACCTGACCGGCTGGTCGCCGGGAGCAATCACCAGTTGGAACATCGGGTTTCAGGCCGACGTCTACAAGCAGAACGGCGGCTCAATTCCAACTCTGACCTGGCAATCAACCATTACGCAGGTAATTCCCAACGGGCCGCTTGCCACGACGACCTTCAACAATATCTTCGAATTCGACTACGCCTTCGACAAGGACGCGACCCGCGGATTGCTCGCCGGCGTCCAGGATGTGCACGTTGAAATCAGCCACCCGCTGGCGAGGCTCCATCCCAGCATCACCGGCTATGTCGGCGGCTACTACCAATGGCCGAATAACTGGAAATTTACCGGCCGCGTTGGCGTGCAGTCGTTCGGAGGTGCTCGGCTGTTGAATTTCGTGCACGTCGCGGCTTTCACGAAGCCTGTCCTGCGGTTCGATCTCGACCGCATGGATGACAATGACAACCGCCTGTTCGGCGTGACGGCGGAGATCATGTGGGTGCCGGAGCCGGCTTACCAGATCACCTTCAGGACGCCCCTCTATTTCGTGCGCAACTGAGCACGACCGCTGGCGCGGTCGCCTCAAAGGGCAGGTGTCACGATTCCTTCCTGCAATACACAGCTGTCGCACATGTGCCCGCCCTCATTACAAGGATCCGCGAGCCTACGGCGCAATGTTTGGCGCATCGGGCGCAGTGGTCGCCGCGTTCGACCGTCCTTTTCGTGAGTCCAGCCAATTCTCAAACCGCTGCACCACCACGAAGAAGGTCGGCACAAACAGCACCGCCAAGCACGTCGACGCGATCATGCCTGAGAATACGGTGATGCCGATCGATTTGCGAGCACTGGCTCCTGCTCCGGTCGCCAGCACGAGCGGCACCACGCCAAGGATGAAGGCAAACGATGTCATGAGAATCGGCCGGAACCGGGCTCTCGCCGCTTCCACAGCTGACTCGAGCAACGGCTTGCGGTCGCGCACATGAAGTTCAAGCGCGACCTCGACAATCAAAATGGCATTCTTGGCTGATAGCGCGATCAGGAGAATGATGCCGATTTGGGTGTAGAGATTGTTCTCAATGCGCAACGCACTCAATACCAATATCGGGCCGATCAGCGATAACGGCACCGCCAGAATGACGGAAATCGGTGCGTACCAGCTTTCATATTGCCCGGCCAAGACAAGGTAGACCAGTAACAGCGCCAGGCCGAAGGCCCAGTAAATCTGCCCGCCGACGATTTGCTCCTGATAGGACATCGCCGTCCATTCAAACCCCGATCCCGGCGGCAGGGTCCTGTCGGCGATGTCTTCCATCAACGTCATCGACTGGCCAGAACTGTAACCTGCCGCTGGCAGGCCGATCACGGCCGCCGAGGGATAGAGATTGTACAGGCTGATCAGCGACGGACCGACTGACGGCGTGATGCTTGCGACCGTGCCCAACGGAATCATGCTGCCCTGGCTGTTGCGCACCATCATTCTTTCGATATCGCCCGTTGTCAGGCGATATTTAGCATCAGCCCCAGCATACACCTGGAAGGTGCGGCCAAACTTGTTGAACTGATTGACGTAGGTGGTGCCCATGTATGACGACAACGTCGAGAATATCTGGTCGATCGTCACATGCAGCGTCTGGGTCTTGGTGCGGTCGATCTCAACATCGAATTGAGGCACCATCGAGCGAAACGATGAACTGACGTGCTGAAGCGCGCTTTGCGCCTGTGCATTGGTGACAACCGCACCCGCAATCGCCTGGAGCTTGCTGTAATCGGCATTGCCGTCTCGCAACTGGACCTGCATGGCAAAGCCGGCAGCGTTGCCGATTCCCTGGATCGGCGGCGGCGGGAGCACAAGTATCCGTGCCTCCTCGATCTGGGACATCTTCTCATTCAGTGTCGTAAACAGCGATCGAAGATCCTGCCCCGTTCCGCGTTCGCTCCAGTCCTTCAGGATGACATAGGAGACTCCGGCATTGGCAAGGCTTGAATTGTTGTCGAGCGGCGATATGCCCGCGATGGTGATGACCTGATCCACGCCGGGCGTCTGGCGCGCCAGCTCGTTGACCCGATCGAGGACGCGTTGCGACCGCTCGAGCGCCGCGCCATCGGGCAACTGCACGGTAATAAGCAGATAGCCCTGATCTTCGATCGGAATGAATCCTGTCGGCACGCGCGAGAGACCATAGCCACTGGCTCCGATCAGGATCAGCGCCAGCACGACGCAGAGACCGCTATGGTTCGTCATGAGAACCATGAGCCGTCCATAGGCGCCTTCCAGGCGGTCATAGATGGAGTTGAATTTACGATAGAAAAAATTGCGCTGTTCCGGCGGCGCTGGCCGCCGGAGCCATAACGCGCACTGTGTCGGCTTCAGCGTCGCCGCATTGATGGCGCTTAAAAGCGCGGTGGCGGCAATCACCAGCGCGAATTGCGCGTACATCCTGCCCGTCAGGCCTGGCAGAAAGGCAGAGGGCAGAAACACTGAAATCAGGACCAGCGTGATGCCGACGATGGGAGAAAATAACTGA
>JBIQHO010000219.1:0-6100 GCA_044508545.1 Bradyrhizobiaceae bacterium
CGCAGCGCGTCCCCCGCCGCCCTCAACCGTGCAGCCGGGGCCTCCACCGCGGTACCGTCGCGCGCCACGGCGTAGATCAGATCCTGATCCGGGACCGCGGTCCAGGACAGCCATCGATATGAGCCGTTCTTGTGGCGGAGCCGGTTTTCGAACCGCATCGTGGCCTTGCCGCGGGCGAGGCGACGGACCTCGACCCGCGTCTTGACGATGTCTTCGGGGTGCTCGATCCATTCCGCGGTGCGCTCCAGCAGCTCGTCCTCGCTCCAGCCGAGCGTCCTGGTCCAGGCGGGGTTGACGGACCGCCAGATGCCGTCGTGGTCCGTAACCAGCAGCAGATCCTGCGATACGTTCCAGATCCGGTCGCGCTCGCGGGTTTTCTTCTCGACCCGATCGGCGAGCGTCGCGTTCAGTTCGGCGAGTTCGCCGGCGATCCGCTTCTGATCGTGGACGTCGGTGTTGGTGCCGATCCAGCGGGTAATGCGGCCGTCTTCGTCGCGCGCCGGCACCGCGCGCGTCAGAAACCAGCGATAGCTGCCGTCGGCCCGACGCAGCCGGAATTCGATCTCATAAGGCTCGCCGCTGCTCACCGCTCGGGTCCACGCCGCCAGCGCGGCAGATGCGTCGTCCGGATGGACCACCTTGTCCCAGTGTTTGGCGCCGAACTCCCCCGGCCTCGCGCCGACATAGTCGTAGACGCGCGGGTTGAACCAGTTGAACGAGCCGCTAGGCGTCGCGGTCCAGACGTGATGCGGCAACGCTTCCGCAAGCGTGCGGAATTCCTCCTCGCGCTGGCGGATGGCGCGCTCCGCCTCGACCTGGTCGGTGATGTCGATATGCGCGCCGAACAACCGCACCGCAGTGCCGTCGGCGTCGCGCTCGATCACCGATCGGGCGGAAATCCAGCGGGTCTCGCCGTCGTTCGGCCGGATGATGCGGTAGCGCACCGCATATTCGCGGTCACCGCCCCGCACCGCATCGATGAACTGCCCTTCGGCGACCGCGCGGTCATCGGGATGGACGCGGCGCAGCCAGTCCTCGTGGCTTTCGTGAACGGCTTCCGGGGGAAGGCCGTGGATCTTCAAATACTCCGGTGACTTGCGGCTGCGATGACCGGTGCGCAGGTCAACCTCGAGACCGCCGATCCGGCCGATCGCCTGTACGCGCGCGAGTTCGGTCTCCCGCTCCTGCAACGCAATCTTGGCGAGATGCTCGCGCGTGACGTCGCGGCACACCGCGAGCACCCCGCCGACTCCCCCCTCATCGTGAATCGGACTGAAGCCGTAGGTCCAGTAGACCTGCTCCAGCCTGCCGTGGCGGGTCACCGGAACGAGCTGGTCCTCGTGCCAGGTCGCGCCGCGTCCGGCCATGACGTGTTCGATCTGGGGACCGATGATAGCCCAGCTCTCGACCCAGCACTCCGGGCCCTTTCGGCCGAGCGCGAGGGGATGCTGCTCCGGTCCCATGGTCTGGCGGCAGGCGTCATTATAGAACTGGATCAGGTCAGGTCCCCACCAGATGAACATCGGGTGGCTGGAGTTGAGGATGATGCAAACCGCCGTGCGCAGGCTCTGAGGCCAGGTTTCGGGAGCGCCGACCGATGTGGCGGGCCAGTCGAACCGTCGGGTCAAATCACCCATCTCCCCGCCGCCGGCGAGGAAAGCTCTCGAACTGTTACCTGCCTTCTCCAGCATCGAACGGATAGATCGTTGGACGGCCCGGCCTCCACGGGCGATCGCGGACGCCGTGGCACCAGGTCACAATCGGAACGAAACGCCGCATGTGGCGTTTTGGTTCCATTTTATTTTTTGCAAATTTGAGGTTTGCGGTTATTGCGTTTTCGGGGCCGGTGGATCTTCGCCGGCGTTTGCGCGTAGGGCGCCGCGCCGGGCTCCATTGATGACATTCCGAAAGTTGCGCGACACCTCGGAGGTGCCGGAGCGCCCCGGCTCCGGCTAGAGACTTTCCGCTTTTGACGGAATCAGAAGCGGAGCTCCATGTTTTTGATTCGACGCGCTTTCTTCACGCGAACCGGTCGCCACTTCGCTCGAAAACGCTCTAACCCCAGGGACCGCGTGACCGCGATTGGCCGCCCCAAGGACCGTGCGAACCGCTATCCGGCGCGGGTCCCGGACCGGATGGGACGCTGCCGGATGGCCCGGCCAGTCTCTGCAACGCCGCGATCCGGTTCTCGGTCGAGGGGTGGGTGGCGAACAGATTGTCCATGCCGCGCCCCGACAGCGGGTTGATGATGAACATGTGCGCGGTGGCGGGGGCTCGTTCCGCCTCCATGTTCGGCACCTGATGCGCGGCATTGTCGATCTTCGCCAGCGCCGAGGCGAGCCACATCGGCTGGCCGCAGATGCGCGCGCCCATCTCGTCGGCGGCATATTCGCGGGTCCGGCTGATCGCCATCTGCACCAGCATGGCGCCGAGCGGCGCGAGGATCATCATCGCCAGCGAGCCGATGAGGCCGGGCCCGTTATTGTCGCGGTTGCCGCCGAAGAACATGCCGAACTGGGCCAGCATCGAGATCGCGCCGGCAAACGTCGCGGTGATGGTCATCAGCAGCGTGTCGTGGTGCTTGATGTGTGCAAGTTCGTGCGCGATCACGCCCGCCAGTTCCTCGCGGCGCAGGGACTGCATCAGGCCCGTCGTCACCGCCACGGCGGCGTTCTCCGGGTTGCGGCCGGTCGCGAAGGCATTGGGTTGCGGATTGTCCATCAGGAATACCCGCGGCATCGGCAGTCCGGCGCGGGCCGCGAGTTCGGCCACCAGGCGGTGCAGGTCCGGTGCGGTGGCGGCGTCGACCTCATGGGCGCCGTACATCGACAGCACCATGCGGTCGGAGTTCCAGTAGGCGAAGATATTGGTCGCACCCGCGACGACGAGCGCGATCATCGCGCCGCTGGCGCCGCCGATCAGATAGCCCACGCCCATGAACAGGCCGGTCAGGCCCGCCAGCAGGATCGCCGTCCGAAAATAGTTCATCGATCTCCTCAAAATCGCCCCCGGAAACGGGGCGGCACCACAGAACATGGGAATTGTGGATCGGGCCGCGCAAGTGCGGCGGCCCGTCGCGGCGATCTTCGGAGCATCCGGAGGCGGACCGGGCGTGGCTCAGGTCCTCGCCGGGAGTTTTTGGTTGCCGCGCGAAAACAGGAGCGAGGTGGAACCCCTAATTTTGTGGGATCGTCAGCCCGTCAGGTTTTCCAGGAATCGTCCGGCTGCCGTCGCCGAGCGAAAGCTGCATCATCACGGTATCGAGCCAGCGGCCGAACTTGAGGCCGACCGAGGGGTGGGTGCCGATCATCGCGAAGCCGGCGCGCGCATGCACCCCGATCGATCCCGCATTGGCGGAATCGCCGATCACCGCGATCATCTGGCGATAGCCCCGCGCCTCGCACTCGGCGATCAGGCGATGCAGCAACTGAATCCCCACGCCGCGGCGGTGGACGGCAGGCGCCAGGTAGATCGAGTTCTCCACGGTGAAGCGATAGGCCGACCGCGGCCGGTAGGGACCGGCATAGGCATAGCCGACCACCGTGCCCGCCATCGTTGCCACCAGATAAGGAAAGCCGCCGTCGCGGAGTGCGCCGAAGCGTCGCGTCATTTCAGTCAGATCGGGCGGGACAAGCTCGAAGGTCGCGGTCCCGAAACGGACGGCATGATCGTAGATCCCGGTGACCGCGGGAAGGTCAGCCTCAACGGCGGCTCGGATCACGGGATCGGACATGGTGCGAAGACTGTTTCGGCATCCGCAAGAGAAGTCGCGGTTTTGGGCGGGCCGCTGCCGCGACGGTGCCGGGTCTGATTTATCCCGAGATCAGCGCATGCAAAAGGCCGCATCGTGGGTAACGATGCGGCCTTCTTGCCCACTCCCCCAAGCTTTTGCCTTGCCCCGGGACTGTGAAAGTCCGGAGCCGCCGCGATCAGTATTTGGTGACCACCGGCGTATTGAAGTGATAGTTCAACCCGGTGCGGAAGATGTGCTCCTGCGCGCCGGTCGTCAGCGCCACCGACCCCCCGAGGTCGAAGCTGTGGTCGCCGAGGTCGACGTAGAGATATTCCGTCGTCGCGGTCCAGTTCGGGCCAAACAGGCCGAGCAGGGTGAACGGCGTTTCGATGCCGCCGCCGACGGTCCAGCCGGTGCGGGTATCCGAGAATCCCACGCCGTTGATCGCGGTCTTCACGTCGCCGTAGGCGAAGCCGCCGGTTGCGTAGAACAGCGAGGGGCCGACGGCATAGCCGAGGCGGCCGCGCACGGTGCCGAGCCACTGCAGCTTCGAATTGAAGTTGAGCGAGAGATTATCCGGCGTATAGTAAACGCTGGTCCTGTTGTCCTCCATCGTCGAGCCCTGGAAGTCGGTTTCCAGACCAAAAACGATGTTGCCCGACTGCCAGTTGTAGCCTGCCTGCGCGCCTCCGATGAACCCGTGGGGCGCAAGATTGAACAGCGCGCTGGTTCCGGCGTTGATGTCATCTATCGCGACGCGGTCGCGGCTGATACCGGTGCCGACATTGCCACCGAGATAGAAGCCGCTCCAGTTGGCGGTGGCCAGCGGCGTGTAGGTGCTGTTGCCGCCGATGCGGTAGTTGAGCCCGGCGCGGAAGATATTCTCGCGCAACTCGGAATACAGCGTCTGGCCCGCGAACGAGTCGGTGCGGTTGCCGAGATCAAGGTAAAGATATTCGATCTTGCCGGTCCAGTTGCCGCCGAGCGCAGCTTCGACGCCGCTGCCCCAGGTCCAGCCGTCGCGGGTGCCTCTGAACGGGAGTGGTCCGCCCGCGCCGGTGACTGTCGTGTTGGCGTCGCCGTAGGCGTAGCCGGCGGTGACGTAGGTCAGGGTCGGGCCGGTGACCAGGCCGATGCGGCCGCGGACCGTGCCGAACCAGTCGAGCTTCTGGCTGTATTGGGGGGCGCCGAGGATGCTGGTCCGGTTGTCGGACATGTCGGCGGCCTGAATGTCGGCTTCGACGCCGATCACGATCGGGCCCAGGAACGAATTGGTCTGCCAATTGTAGCCGATCTGGCCACCGCCGACCGCGCCGAGCGGCTGCAGATACAGTGAGTTTCCGAAGCCGTTGCCATAATCATGCACGGTCCGGTCGCGGCCAAGCCCGAAGCCGGCATTCACACCGAGATAAAACCCGGTCCAGTCATAGACCGGGGCCATCACCGGCGCCTTGGTGTAAGGCCGCGGTGCAAGATCGGCCGCCTGGGCACTCATCGCGGTGCCGGCCAGCAGAACGCCGAGCAGAATTTTTTTCATTGTGTTCCCCGTCTGCGAATGACCCGGGAACTGTACGCCCCGATGGGAAACTTGTCTGTGATACGGTGGCCACACTCGCCGGGAATGATGGCGTACAAGGCCGAAAATCCAGCAAAATCAGCGGCCACATGACGATTTCGGGCACCGCGCCGGCGAGCCGGACGTAGCTGGAGGTCGGGGAGGGCATGCCTGATTCGCTTTCGGAGGGCCGACATCGGTCCCGGCCTCGACCGGGCAAGCGGGAGGGCCTACCTCTCGGGGCGTGAGAATCGCCGATCGCGAAGAGCAGCCTCCGCTGCCCGACGGCTTCCTGCGCTGGTTCGCGGCGCGAGGATGGTCGCCGCGCGCGCATCAACTGGCCTTGCTGGGAAAGGCCCGCGAGGGTCGCTCGGTGCTGCTGATCGCGCCGACCGGCGCCGGCAAGACGCTGGCGGGATTTCTGCCGACGCTGGTGGAGCTTTCCTGCCAACCCTCTCCTGCGAGGGGCGAGGGGAGCAAAAGCGGGAGCCTCCACACGCTCTACATCTCGCCGCTGAAGGCGCTGGCAGTCGATATCGCCCGTAACCTGGAAGCTCCGATCGCGGAGATGGAGCTGCCGATCAGGGTCGAGACCCGCACCGGCGACACGCCGGTGTCGCGGCGCCAGCGGCAGCGACGCTATCCGCCGGATATCCTGCTGACGACGCCCGAGCAGATGGCGCTGCTGCTTGCCTCGGATGATGCGCCGTTCCTGTTCTCGTCGTTGCGGCGCGTGGTGCACGACGAACTGCACGCGCTGGTGACCTCGAAACGCAGCGACCAGCGGTCGCTCGCGCTGGCGCGGCTGTGGC
>JBIQHO010000220.1:0-6045 GCA_044508545.1 Bradyrhizobiaceae bacterium
AGGTCGTAAGCCAGCCGAATGAGCTGATCCGCATCGCGTAGCGATGTAAGCAGCGCCGGCAACGCTCGGGCTGCATAGTTTGGAGTAAGCTGGCGTTCCTGAAGAGCGGCAATAACTCGATCTCGGCCCACTTGAGTCGTGCCATAGGTAGATCGGATCAGGGTTTCGGTAGGCTCATCGCGGAACATCAGACCATGGGGTGTTCGCTCGAGCAAGGGAGCGAGATCAGCGGCAAAACTCTCGACCTGCTCTGCGATCAGCCCATGCGCTGCGGCGAGCTCTTCGATTGGTACCGGCGGTGTCAGTAGGGCGATGCCGGTGAGCAGAAGATCGATGTCCCGATCTGTAGCTCCGCGAGCGCGCGCCGTACTGCGCGCTTCTTCAAGACGCTTGCGGAGAAGCGCATCGAGCAGATCGTGTGGCTCGCCAGGGTTGTCGGGGAAGGACACCGGATCGAAGGGGCGTCCACTCGTAATCAGATTATCCAGGCAGCGTGGATTGCGACCGGACCGCATAAGTAACGCAGCGACTTCAGCAGCCGAGGCGTCCGGTACTCCGCGTGCGATAAGATTTCGTGCCTCAGTGTCAGTGAACAATGGAACCGAGAAAGAGCGGTGCGAGCTGTCGCCGGTTGCCAACGCGAGCCGCTCGGTGCGGCACGATGCAACGATACGAACACCATCAATCGGATCAATACTGATGCTGCGTAGGAGAAGATGAGCGAATGATGACGTGGCGGTTTCCTGCGCGGCAAGGCCCGCATGGTCGATGGCATCTAGAACCAGCGACAGAAATGCGTCGCTGCGCGTGTTCCGAGCCGTTGCGACAGACTGGGCCAACCGCCTCCGAAATGCCCTCAGCAAGCCGGTTACGTCAGCGACGGGCAGGAGAATATCGCAAAGTCCTTGCCCGGACAGGAGATTGGCAAGGTGAACCAATGTCCGCTCCGGGAGATGCCGGCCGTCAGCAGGGTCCCGCCATCGACCCGCGCCGAACCCGTCGAAGAGTACTACGGGTCCGTCAGCGCGCAACCGATCGGCCAGCCCCTGCATCAACACGGTCTTGCCCATTCCACCTGCCGCATGAATCACGAGGGGAAAGCCAACCTCGCGAGCGAGGATTGTAATGTCGTCGAGAACCGCGCGCTGGACGACTTCCTTGACCTCGGAAAATGCGTCAGGGGTCGGATATAGACGATCCTCGTGCTCGACCTCCAACTCAGCCAGAACTGCTACCCGATCAACACGCTTATCCGTTTCGCTGCCGGGGCCGGCCTTGATCCTGATAAGATTCCGCAGCTTGAGCAGGCGCTTCTCCGCGTCTGGATCGCTGGGTTCGCTCCATGCAGCGAGGGTCGCGGAAATTGCGCGCTCCGCGTCGATCAAGCTCCCTTTGCTGCCCATCAAATCTAGCCGGCGCAGCAGCCCGGCAGTAGGATGCGGATAGTCCTTCAGAGCTTGCGCGATCCGGTCTGCTTGGCGGCCCTTATCACCATCTTCTTCGGTATCAGCGATCACTGCTGCGATCGCCGGACCTAAATTGTCGTGGATGGGCCGGTTTGTGGAAAATTCATACCTGACCACTTTGTCGACATGGTCATCGCCGTGCATCGCTCGAAGCTCGGCGTCGGTTGCGGCGAATTTGGTGAGCGTAGAAGCAAGGTCTGCGGCTCGAACTGCTGTGTCGGCGCTTGCGATCGAGTATTTGAACTGAACGATCGTGACTCGATGCGCCCGGGCAACGTCGGTTCCGCCGTGGTATCGGACAAGATCAGCGATCTCGACCGCACCGGTTCCCAGCTCCTGCTCGTCTCGTTCATCAAAGCCTTCGAGCGTGATGGCGGTGAGGTCGGTCGAAGGCAGAAGAAGCTCAAGCGCTGTACGCGCTGCCCAAGCTTCATGATAAGCATGACCAGCCTTGGAGGCTCGTACCTTGTCGATTGCTATCGGCGTGGCGTTCGGGTCTTCGTCATCATTCATGATCGGCGTGATTCACGTCATTCTACCAGTCTTATTGTCCCGCACACCACGCCACGACACCACCGAAAAATTCTGGCCCATCAATACGATGAGGCAGCAACACGCTTACCTGTTGCTGCCTCGCCTAGCAGAAGCGAAGCGGGGCTGTGGAGTACCATCGGCGGTTATACTGGTTGGGCTATGGTGCTTGGCTGGCCGTGCAAGAACCACGCCTCGTAGTCAATCGCGTCGAAAATCGCCCATCCCATTGATAATTAATGAGATAGTTTATGTTTTTTCGGTAATCGGCGGTGTTTGGCGGGACATACGGGGGCCTGATGAGAACTATATCTACTCCATAGCCCTCCATAATGTGAGTTTTGAAGAAGGGATAAAAGCAGCCGACTTTCTGAACGCTTTCAGCGTCGCCCTCAAACAGGCGCAGCCGCTTAAAGAACTTTGTGCCAAGCGCATAGCTTTACGTATAGAAGGCCAATTGATCTAGTGTCAGCAGCGCCTGTAGCGCCCGCACCTGGGTGTAGCTGTCATCATCCGCCTCGCCATGGCCAACTGCGTGACGCGAGCTCGCCTTTCCCGTTCGCGCCACCGGATCGAAGTCCGCAAATGTATGTGACTTCAGATAGTGTGCGAATGCAGCCGGAAACAACAATGTGTCGGGCTGGCCCGCCTTTTTCTCCGCCGACTGGACAGCGAATTCCAGAAGCCTTTTGAGCCTTGCGCCTTTGCCGTTGGACTTCCGGTAGGCTGCGCCGAGAATGCCTTCGATCTCGGTCAGAACGATTTTTAGAACAGCGACGGAATCGCCCGATGCGAAATTGTTGAGCGCCGAGCGGAGCAAACGCTCCTTTCCGGCAAAATGCGGCTTGGCCATCCAGCGCGCGAACATCGCCTCGACGCGTTCGGTACTGAACGCCACGAGCAGCTTTGCTTCCACTTCGCCGAGATCAAAACCCGCCTCGCAGTGGCTCGCAAGTTCTCGGAATTCCCGGACGAGAATTTCGACAAAAGGGAACCATCCGGCTTCGATAAGCCGCCCGAAAACAATCTGATCGGCGATAGCGTCGTAGAGATCGCGGTATTTGAGCCGGCGATGGAGCGTACCGAGGTCTCTCTCCATATTCTCGATGGAGAGATCGCCGTCGGGATTGAAATCGAAGAAGAGCGCGAAGCGCCATCCTTCCCGAAAGATGCACAACACACGATCTTGCTTGCCGATTTCCACCAGTGGAAACGACATCGCCGTGACATCCGCGATATCGTGGTCGAACACGACCGTGCCCGCCTCTAGCGGACGCTTGGCCAGTATGCTCAGCGAGACCGCTGCCGCATCAAGCCACAGCTCGCCTGTGTTGTCCGGATGGATCACCAGAAGAATGACGCCGGGTCGGGTCAGGCTGACATAGCGCCCGACCTGACGAGCCATATGCTCGATATGGGCAGCAAAGCCCTCGACGATCCGATAGAAATGGCGATCGTCGGATGTCAGCGCGAGCCGCGTCCAGAGCTTTACCGTTTGGCCGCCGCGTACCGCTTCGGCACTCACGCCGGCGAGCGTCAGGTCGGTAAGTTTGATCGGTTCGCCGACGTTTCCAGCAAGCACGCCGCGCTCTGGCTTGTTGCCACTGGCATCCGAAGATTCGCTCATGCGAAATATTACCATATCCACGCCGGATGACATCGATCAGCGCAATAAATTTCCTTTGCAACGCTTGGCTATGGTACTGAGTACCATGCCCAGCTTCCTTTACTTCGGCTACGGCTCCAATATGCTTACCGCGCGCCTCAAAGCGCGATGTCAAAGCACGACACCCGTGTGCGTCGCCTTCGCCGAGGGTTATCGCCTGACCTTCGCAAAACCCAGCATCGACGGATCGGGCAAAGGGCATTTGGCACGAGCGCGCAAACGGATCAGGCAAGCGGGCGTGCTCTTTGAAATCGACGTGACCGAGCGCGACGATCTCGATAATGCGGAAGGCCTTGGAGCCGGCTACTACAGAGACGATGCGTTTCCCGTGCGCCGCCACGACACCAAAGAGATCGTGCCTGCAACCGCCTATCTGGCTGAAAAGCCCGACCTCACGCTCGTTCCATATGATTGGTATCTGGCACTTATCGTTGCCGGCGCACGCGAACACCGCTTCGATCGTCGGCGAATGCGTGAACTGCTGACATCTCAATGGCGGCCACACACCAAAAAGCCTTGGGGCGGCAGGAATGAGGCTTTGGGCTTGCTGCAGGTTGCCGGCGTGGGTGACGACCTTGCCGGCTACTTCGAAGCGCAGACCGATTTGGCCAAGCCGCGTCCGTGTCGGCTACGACCGCGGTAGAAAGCACTCAAGGGCATTTCGAAGCCGGTCCAGCAGCCGTCATGATCTCGGCCAAAGTGAGGGGGCGGCTATGGCGTATGATCGGCGGCTATCGGCGGAGCCTATCCCGCTTGGTAGGGGGTGCGTAAACCTCAGTTTGATTGTCCACCCAAGATTTCGACTATCATATTGATAATCAGAGATATATTGGACCAATTGGTGCGGTAATCGGCGGTGTTTGGCGGGCCGGGCGAGATTCGATCGTATGAGGCCTGACGACTGCCTAAAAGCTGTAAGGAGCCTGGAGAGCAGCGAGCCAGCCGTGGACCCGTTCGTAAATCTAACGACCCGCCTTTAGCGTATCCAGCAAATCTCCCCATTCCTGCATCAGCACCAACCGCTGCTCCCAGTAGGTGGCGCGGTTGTAGGTCCGACGGATGGTGTTCTTATCCTGATGTGCCAGAACAGCCTCAATTACATCTGGGTCGTAGTGGCGGACGTTGAGGAAGGTGCTGGCGGTCACCCGGAAGCCGTGGGCGGTCACTTCGTCCTTGCTGTAACCCATGCGCCGCAGCGCGGCATTCATGGCGTTCTCGGAAAGCGGACGTTTGGTCGAACGGATTGAAGGAAAGACCAGGCCGCTGTGCTCGGAAAGTGGCCAGACCTCTTCCAACACCCGGAGCGCCTGCTTGGATAGCGGCACATCGTGCGGAGCGCGCATCTTCATGCGCTCGGCCGGAATGCGCCAGACAGCCCTCTCTCGGTCGAACTCATCGCGGGTGGCTCCCCGTACCTCACCGGGGCGAACACAGGTAAGAGCGAGGAATTGAAGGGCAGCTTTGAGAGTCGGCCAACCGTCATATTCATCGATCGCCACGAGGAGTTGGCCGAACTTCTTTTCATCGATGATCGCCGCGCGACCGTTGGCTTTCGGCGGCTGGAGTGCGCCCTGAAGGGCCAAGGTGGGATCGGTCTCGGCCCGAAGAGTGACAATCGCCATCCGGAACACACTGCCGATCACGCCGCGCAAACGCCGAGCTGTGTCCCGTCGGCCGCTCTTTTCGATCTTCTGGAGGAGTTGGAGAATCTCGGCCGAAGTGATCTCTTTAATAGGACGGTTGGTGAGCGGGCTGGCGAGGTCTTCGAGGAGCCACTTGTTTTTGGTGACGGTGGACGCCGCTGCAACACGATCCACCATCCGCGCGACATATTCCTCGGCGATCAGACCGAAGGTGGTGCGCGCTTCCGCAAGAGCCGTGACCCTCTCCTCCTTACGCTTCGTGGAGGGGTTGATGCCGGCGATCAGCAACCTTTTTGCATCGTCTCGCCTCTCTCGTGCGTCGAGAAGCGACACCAGCGGGTATTTGCCGAAGGAGAGGATATTCTCCTTCTCCTGATAGCGATAACGCAGTTGCCAGAGTTTCGAGCCACTTTTTTGGATGAGGAGATAAAGCCCATCCCCGTCAGCAAGGCGATACGGCTTGTCTTTCGGCTTGGCGTTCTTGCAGGCAAAGTCGGAGAGCGACATGGGTAACGGTCCTCCCGGGTATTGGGTAATACCCGGATCGTTACCCACAAATTGACGCGCTGCAATGGTATGGGGAGGGTCATCATGAGAAGCCAGAACCGACTAACTCATTGATTTATTTAGTTGTCGAGATGCTATGGGACGCTCTAGGAAGGGCTGATGGTGCCCAGGGGCGGGATCGAACCACCGACACTGCGATTTTCAGTCGCATGCTCTACCAACTGAGCTACCT
>JBIQHO010000221.1:0-6020 GCA_044508545.1 Bradyrhizobiaceae bacterium
GCTCGTCGGCGTCCGCTCGTTGACGACTTCCACAGCACCCACCGCCGCAAGCTGCCGCAGTTTCTTGCGGCTCGAACCTGATTTCCTGCTCGCGAAGGTGCGGTCCGCGAACGGCCGTTCGGCGCGAAAGAGCTCCCGGTAGCAGCCGGTGTCCGCCAGATGCTGAAGCATCGCCGGATAGACGACCGGATCGGCTTCGAAGGAACGCAGGCGGATCATCTTGGGCAGGCGCGCGTCGCGCCGGATGGCATCGAAGAAGGCCGCGACGATGTCGTCGGTGAAGGCGCCGTCGATCACCGCGTTCGAGGTGAAAGCATAGTTGTAGGGAAGCGCTTCCAGATAGGCCGGCATCAGCGGTCGATCGCGTCGTTCCCGCAGGGCCCAGAAACCGACAGGGCGGCGCGGGTTCGTCTCCTCATCCCATGCCAGCAGCACGTGAATGGTGGCGAAGCCGGTCTCGGTCGCCGCAAGCAGCGCGGCGGGGTGCATGAACACGTTGGCATCGAGCCGCGCGGCGAGATCGTTCCAGGCCGCAACGAGAGCAGGTCCCGGTGCGCTGACGTCCGCCGAGATCGACCGGTTGTTCGACCGCTGCCAGCTCACATCCATCGGCCCACCTGACTACGGCGGATGCCGGATGGAAACGGCACAGAGGGGTTACCTCGTCCGGCATCGCATCCCATCGCCGCTCCCTTTAGAGTAGTGGTGGGCGCGTTTCGATTGCTCCAGTATCGGTCCCGCCTATGGGAAGGGGGCACCGAGAATGAAGATCTGCTTGCACCTGGATCCGTCCCGGCTTCTGCGCTGGCACCTGTGGCTGGCGGAAGCGCTCGCTGAAATGCCCGATCATCAGATATCGCGCTCATTAGCGGCGCAGCACCGGCCGTTGCCGCCGGGCAGCCGGTTGCTGTTTGAACTGGAGCGCCTGGCTTACGGCTTTCGCGGTCATGGCGCGATGGATTGCAGCGAGGCGGCGCTGCTTGCGCTGCCGCCGCAGCACGCCGAATACGCGGACGTGGTGATCGACATGAGCGGGGAAGGGGGGCCACGGACAGGACAGCGCGTGCTGACGCCGTTCTTCAACGGCGTGCCCGGCGAGATCGGCGTGATGGCGGCTTTGGCGAACGATCAGGAGCTGTCAGTTGATCTGCATGATACCGTGCGGCCATCGCGTCCATGGACGGCGCGTCCCGCCAGCGCGGATCGCGGCGTGTTTACGGCAAGCCTCGACGGCGCGCTCTCCTGCGCCGTGGCATTGATCCTCAAAGCGCTGCGGGAAGAAACCGGTTGCCGGGACGTCCGCGGCGCTTTCCGCCCGAAGCCGGCGACACATTCGTTTGCCGCCGCGTCGGCCTTCATGGCCGCGGCCGCGACTTTCGCAACGAAGATGGTCAGGTTGCTGACCAAGTTAGCGAGAGGCGACCGGGTCTGGGCGATCGGCTGGCGTTTCGATCAGTCGGCGAGCCTGCTCGACAAGCGAGAAGCCGAGTTTCGGGTTCTGTCCGGCGGACCTGCCGGCTACCTAGCCGATCCGTTTCCGTTCCGGCACCAAGGGCAGGATTTCATTTTCGCCGAACAGTATCTCTACGCGAAGAACCGGGGATGTATCGCGGTCGTCACGGTGGACCGCAACGGTTGCGCCAGTGCGCCCCGGATCGTTCTGGAGGAGCCTCATCATCTCTCCTATCCGTTCGTGTTCGCGCATGATGGAGAGATCTGGATGATCCCTGAATCGGGCAGCGCCCGGAACGTCAGTCTCTACCGCGCCGTTTCATTTCCATATCGGTGGGAGCGCGAAACCTGCCTGATCGAGGGCATCGAGGGTTACGATGTCACCCCACTGCCGCACGAGAACGGTTTCTGGTTTTTCGTATCTCCCAGACTATGGAAGTCCTCGTCATGGGACATCATCGATCTCTATCATGCGGACAGCCTGACGGGCGCATGGACACCTCACGCCACGAGGCCCACGCTGATCGATGCCAGGTTGAGCCGCCCCGCCGGCGCGCTGATCCGACGGGATGGGCGTCTGCTCCGCCCGGCGCAAGACTGTTCGCGCGGCTATGGCGATGCGGTGACCTTCTGCCGGGTCGATGCGATCGATGCTTCCACATTCGCGCAGACGCCGGTCGGGCGCATCGAGTCCGGCTTGTTCGGGTGTCATACCTACAACCGCTGCGAGGGCCTCGAAGTGGTCGATCTGTTCGGTGAGGTTCGGAACGTGCGGGAGGCCGTGGTGTCTTATGCGCCGATCGCGCCAGAGGCGCGAAGCCCCGGCGCATTCGGACAATCGCGCGCGGCCGGCCTTGATGTCGGACTGGCGGCGCGATCCTGAGCGCCGGCGCCTGCGGCGTCAGCGCGTCACCATGGCTCTGAGCTTTTGCCTCGTGTGTCGGATGTGCGTCTCGATGCGGCGCTCCGCACTGTCCCTGCCGATCGTAAGCCATGTCATCGGCCGCTCGGCGTTAGCGAGACGCGACTTGTGCCCGGCAGGACCCGCGAGAAAATCATAGCCGCGCTCGCCGCGCGCGAAACTGTCCTCGATGGACAGGACATGACTGACGAGTCCGGGTTTGAGCCGGGCATCGCTCTCGTAGAAAAAGCCGCTCTGGTAGTTCAGTACATGGTCCTGATGCACGAAGTGATACAGGACGCCGATGGTCTGATCGCCCGCCAGCGCCCGTGAGATGCGGACGGCGCCGGCGGGGACTCCGCGCGCGATCAACTCCTCATGAAACGCGCAGAAGCCGGGATTCGCGAACGGACCCTTGCGTCCCCATCGCTCCCGGTGAAAGCCGATCAGTTGGTCGAAGGCGGCGATGGCGTCCGAGGTGGTTTCCATGACCCGGTGCGTGACGGGGCCGCGCTGTTCGTAAAGCCGAATAGCACGGCTCACGGCCTGCCGGGTGTTGCGGCCCAGGGCGGCACGATAGCTTCCCCCCTTGCGGCGGACTTCGGCGAAATCGACCCAGGGCGCCACATCCGCAACTCTCACTTCCGTCGTAAGGCCGGCAGCTTCAGCGGCGCGGCGGGCAGCCAGTTCGACATCCGGGCCGATGCCCGACAGCACGAGTTCGTCGGCATGGCGCAGGCGACGCAATGCGGCTTCAAGACATGCGATAGTAACGGCATCCGCTGGAAACGGCTCCGCGAGGATGCCGTTGTGTTCGATAAACAGGCGGTCGAAATGTGCGTCGCCCGTCTCATGAAGCAACCAGCGCATTCGCGCCCGCGGCGCGAGCCGCCATGCCCTGCGCGGGCAAATGATCGCCAGACCGACGACCCGGCTGGACGCGCGTGCGACCACAACGTGAGGCTCGGCCCCCTTCGGAAGATGCCGCAGCCAGGTTTCGATCCAGAGCCAGGACAGATAGAACGAGTGCGCCGTCCGCGCCGCGAGATCGTTCCAGGCTGTCTCAAGGCCGACGAGGTCCTGCATGGGCTCCACGGTGACATCGATGGCGGCGCCGTGACGTGGCACCGGGTGAATCGGCACCGCGCGCACCGCCGCCGGTCGCAAATCATGGATCGCGGAACTGGTGACCGATGTTGACGGCATCAGGAGCATCCTTGCGTTCGGTTTACTGCGACCTCGCGATCTGACATTCGTGCGGCTGAGGTTGAGAGGGGCGCGCTCGCATCGCGCAGGCGCTGCACCGCCATGACCGAGCTTCGGCGGCGAGCCGCCGAAAGGAAAGTTGCTAGAAGGGTTACTCCGCCGGGTCGGCTCGCAAGCCTTACCTCTTTCGGAATCATCGGGGGACCGCCGGCTTCGATCGGGCTTGCGGCGGCGCGCGAAGTTCTTGGCTGATGCTGGCGATGGTACGGCGGATGTGACTTGTATATGCGTCGGCCTGACATGGTGCCGCAAATGATCATCGATGTAGCGATCCTGGCTCGCGACATCGAGACAGTGATGAAAGCGCCGGCGCTGCTACCTCCGAGGAGCTACCTACCCATCGTGCTTCCCATGTCGCGCCGCATCCGGGATGCTTCATTCGCGGACGAGTAAGGTTCGCGACGCATTCCGCCGGACCAAGTACCAACAACCAAGTACAAAACCAGACAGCAGAACATCCATTGAAGCATTCTTCTCCGATCATTTTCATCTGTATGCGGGAGTTTGCATATGGCGAGATCGAGCGGCTCCGTAGACGTGGCGATCATTGGAGCTGGCCCTTACGGCTTGTCGCTGGCGGCGCATCTGCGCGCGCAGGGTATCGAGCACCGAATTTTCGGCGAACCGATGGGACCATGGACGGCCGGTATGCCGGAAGGGATGTTGCTGAAATCCTATCCGTGGGCGATGAGCCTGTCCGAGCCGAAGTCGAAATTCACGATCCGGAATTTCTGCACCGAACGCGCCTTGCCTTATCACGACGTGCTGATGCCGTTGCCGCTTGAGCGGTTCGTGGAATACGGCGAAGCCTTTCAGTCACGTTACGTGCCGAACGTCGAGCGAAGGATGGTGACGGCGCTGGAACCCGGCCCGGCGGGCTTCTGCGCCAGTTTCGCAGACGGCGAAAGCGTTCATGCGCGCCGCGTGGTGGTGGCGGTCGGCCTGTTTCCCTTCAGACGGCTGCCGCCGGAGGCCGGGACTCTTGCGGCAGAATTGTGTTCGCACAGCAGTGCCTACGGTCCTGTCGGATCGCTGCACGGCAAGACCGTAATCGTGGTCGGTGCGGGGGCGTCGGCGACCGATCTGGCGGCGCTGCTCCATGAGCAGAGCGTTTCGGTGTCGCTTGTGGCGCGCGCCCCGCATTTGAATTTCGCGGCCCGGCCCCGCGCGCGCACGCTACTCGAACGGATCACGGCTCCGATGAGTGGCAGCGGCAACGGCTGGGCCATAGGCGTCTGCGCCAGATATCCGCAACTGGTCCGGCACCTCGCCGACGATCTGCGGATACGGCTTGCCAATTCCAGCGCGCACGGCCCGCTGGGCGGCGCTTTCATGAAGGACCGGGTGATCGGCAAGGTACCGGTGACGCTCGGCCGCCGCCTTCGCGGCGTCGACGCAAGGCACGGCGAGGTGGTGCTCGATCTGGAGGCCGCCGACAGGTCACGGCAGTCGCTCGCGGCCGATCACGTCATCTTCGCGACCGGATACAGCGTCGATCTGGCGCGGCTCGGCTTCCTCGACGCCAGCCTCGCGCACCGGATCCGCCGGGTCGGGCGGGCGCCGGCCTTGTCGGCGCATTACGAAAGCTCGGTGCCCGGCCTGCATTTCATCGGTCCTGCCGCGGCCAACAGCTTTGGCCCGGTGTGCCGCTTCGTCTACGGCGCTTATCACCCGGCACGGCATCTCGTCCGTTATCTCTCGGCCGTGCTGCCGCGTGCCCGATCCACGACCACGATTCAACCTGTCGAAAGCACGGTGCCGTCATGAACGCTCCTGTTCCTCTCAGCCTTGCCAATGTCGGCGCGATGCCGACGCCGGTTCAGATGCCGCTGACACGTCCGCCGGAGCGGTCGCTGGCCCTGCCGAAAGTGAGCTTCGTCGTGCCGACGCTCAACGAGGCCAAGAACCTGCCCTGGCTGCTGCCGCGCATTCCCGACTGGGCCCATGAAGTCATCATCGTCGATGGCCGCTCCACCGACGACACGGTCGCGGTCGCGCGCCGTCTGCGCAAGGACGTGAAGATCGTGATGGAGCCGCGGCGCGGCAAGGGCGCGGCCTTGCAGGCGGGGTTCAGCGCCGTGACCGGCGACATCATCGTGATGCTGGATGCCGACGGCTCGATGGAGCCGGAGGAGGCGATCGTCTTCGTCGGCGCGCTGATGGCCGGGGCCGACATGGTCAAAGGCTCGCGTTTCCTTCAGGGCGCGGGCACCGATGACATGTCGCTGATCCGGATGCTCGGCAACTGGGGGCTGACCATCGGCGTGCGGCTGCTTTACGGCGGCTCGTTCTCCGATCTCTGCTACGGCTATGTGGCGTTCTGGAGCCGGCACGTCGAGACGCTGCACTGCGACTGCGACGGTTTCGAGATCGAGACGCTGATCAACGTCCGCGCCCTGAA
>JBIQHO010000222.1:0-5979 GCA_044508545.1 Bradyrhizobiaceae bacterium
CGATAGACCTTCCAGCCCGGTTCGATCATCATCGGGCCGCGATCTTCCAGCTTGAACATCGCGTAGGCGACCGCCTCGCCCTGGTCGTTGGAAATCAGTACGCCGTTGCGGCGGCCCTGGATGTCGCCCTTGTAAGGTGCGTAGCCGTGGAACAACCGGTTCATGATGGCGGTGCCGCGGGTGTCGGTGAGCAGTTCGCCCTGATAGCCGATCAGGCCGCGGGTCGGCGCGTAGAATACCAGCCGCAGCCGGTTGCCGCCGGACGGCTTCATCTCCGTCATCTCGGCCTTGCGCTCGCTCATCTTCTGCACGACAACGCCGGAATGCTCCTCGTCGACGTCGATCACGACTTCCTCCACCGGCTCCAGCCATTCGCCGTTCGCCTCGTCGTTGCGCAGCACGACGCGCGGACGTGAGACCGAGAGTTCGAAGCCCTCGCGGCGCATGGTCTCGATCAGGATCGCGAGCTGCAATTCGCCGCGGCCGGAGACTTCCATCGAATCCTTGTCGGCGGCTTCCGTCACGCGCAGCGCGACGTTGCCCTCGGCTTCGCGCAGCAGCCGGTCGCGGATCATGCGGCTGGTCACCTTGGTGCCCTCGGTGCCGGCCAAGGGTGAATTGTTGACCATGAAGGTCATGGAGACGGTCGGCGGATCGATCGGCTGCGCCGGCATCGGCGTCTCGACAACGGGATCGCAGAAGGTGTCGGCGACGGTCCCCTTGGTCATTCCCGCGATGGCGACGATGTCGCCGGCTTCAGCCTCGTCGAGCGGCGTGCGCTCGAGACCGCGGAATGCGAGAATTTTCGAGATGCGGCCCTGCTCGACCAGCTTGCCGTCGCGCGCCAGCACCTTGATGCTCTGGTTCGGTTTGATCGCGCCGGAGGTAATGCGGCCGGTGATGATGCGGCCGAGATAGGGATTGGCCTCGATGATCGTTCCGATCATGCGGAACGGACCTTCCTCAACCTGCGGCGGCGGCACATGCCGCACGATCAGATCGAACAACGGCTGCATGCCGGCATCCTGCGGTCCCTCTGCGCTTGCTGCCATCCAGCCCTGCTTGGCCGAACCGTACAGGATCGGAAAGTCGAGCTGTTCGTCGCTGGCGTCGAGTGCGGCGAACAGATCGAACACCTCGTTGATGACCTCGGTCGGACGCGCGTCCGGGCGGTCCACCTTGTTGATGACGACGATCGGCTTCAGGCCGACTTTCAGCGCTTTCGACACCACGAACTTGGTCTGCGGCAACGGGCCTTCTGCGGCATCCACCAGCACCAGCGCGCCGTCCACCATGTTGAGGATGCGCTCGACCTCGCCGCCGAAGTCGGTGTGGCCCGGCGTGTCGACGATATTGATGCGGGTGTCCTTCCATTGCACCGAGGCCGCCTTGGCCAGGATCGTGATGCCGCGCTCGCGCTCGAGGTCATTGGAATCCATGGCGCGCTCGGCGACCTTCTGGTTTTCGCGAAAGGTGCCGGACTGCTGCAGCAGGCGGTCGACGAGAGTGGTCTTGCCGTGGTCGACGTGGGCGATAATGGCGACGTTGCGGAGATTCATCGGAAATGGTTCTTCTCGTTGATCGGGGAAAACCGCGCTTCGCCCGGGTTTCGGGCGGCGGTCCCATCCTGCGGGAAAGGTCACGGGAACGGGGGTGGCGTGATCGGTTCACGCGGCAAAAGCGGTCAGGATTTGGTCGCTTCCGGCCAGGTCATTGGCGCCACTTGCTGTCGGGAACGCCGGATGGATGCGAACCGCGCAGATTGCGGCTCCGGCTTTTTCGCTGCGACGCGTATATAGCCGGAAATCGTCAAAAAACAATGCGCCTGTGCCGTTTGGAGAGCTCATTTTGCCGGTGCCACGGATTCCTGAGCAGGTGGGGCGTCTTCAGTCGGGTAAACTCCGCGCAAAACCTCCTCGAAATGGCTTTTGACCGCGTCGTTGCAGAGGCAGGCGCGGGCAGTCAGGGCCTCCCGGTTCCGCACCAGGATGGCGCCGCGCCGCGTCTCCAGAACGCCTTCCGCCTTGAAAGTCTGGATCACGCGGCTGGCATAGCTGCGGCCGACGCCCAGCATGGTCGAGAGTTGCTCGTGGGTGAGCGGCACGAGGTCGCTGTCGGTCCGCTCTCTCGCCGCCAGAATCCACTTGGCCGTGCGCTGCTCGATCGAGTGGATGGCGTTGCAGGCGGTGGACTGAAAAACCTGCGCCAGCATGCAGTCGGCATAGCGCGAGAACAGATTGCGCAGCGACTGTGATTTTGCCTGCGCGGCCTCCAGAGCCGCGATGCGCAACCGCACGAAGGGGCCGCCGACCTTCACCGTGATCCGCGTATAGGCCGGCAGGAAGCCGTGGCTGACGATGCCGCCGACGGCGCCTTCCCGTCCGACCAGAATGGTTTCGGCGTCGCGGCCGTCTTCGTTGGGAACGAGAAAGGATGCGAGACTCGCTGCGCAGGGAAAGTGGACGGTTTCGACATTGTCTCCGGGATTGTAGAGCAGATCATCGCTTTCTGTGGTTATGGCGACGAGACTGGGCTCGATCAGCCTGTAATCGGCCTCGCTCAGCCTGCGCAGGAGGTTGTTGAACGGGCGATCCTCGTTCGCCTGCGAATATTGTGGCGCGGCCATGCTGAGTCTCCCTGTTCTCCGACCCTAACCAAAGTGGCTGTCGAGTTGTGTTCAAAAGTGAACAGACAACTCGATAACGGTATGGTCGGTTCCCAAGGTGAAACCGAGATGGGATGTCCTCATCGGAGTTCGGAAAAATTTTCAGCCATTATCGGATCAGATTCATGAAGCCCAGCGTTCCTGGCGCGTTGGCGGCGGCTGCAGCCGGTCTGCCCGACGACGTCCTGATCGTCGAGGATGACGCCATCATCGCGCTCGACCTTGAGCAGACGGTCGAGGAATTCGGCGTGAGGCAGGTCCGGGTCGCCTCCAGCGTCGCGCAGGCGCTGGAGATGATTGCCGAATGTTCCCCCGAATTTGCCCTTCTCGATGTCGGGCTGTCCCAGGAAAAAAGCTTTGCGGTCGCTAAGCGTCTGGCCGCCCGAAAAATCCCGTTTGCCTTCGTGACCGGCTATAGCGGCGACAAAGCCTTTCCGCCGGAATATTCCGGTCGGCCCAGGCTCTCAAAACCGTGCGTCCGCGACGAATTGTTCGCGGTTTTGTCAAACTGGCAAACAGCGGCGCAAGACGATACGCATTGAGTCGGGTCCGGCGGCCTGCAAGGTTATGACCTTGCGAGGTCACGCAAGCTCGATGCGGTCTTGCCTTGCCACATGTCCGGACCGCTCCCTGGGATTTTGCGCCCGTGCAATCTTATGCAGCGGTAGCGAGGGTGCCATTCCCCGCGGTCACCGATCCGACGCGCCGAGAAACTGGTATGATCGAGCGCAACGATGAGGAGGTGCTCATGGCCATGCCAGCGGTGGAGAATGTCAGAAGCAGGCCGCTGGCGCTCTGGACGATGGCCTTCAGACCGTTTTTCCTGCTGGCTGGCGTGTGGTCGGCGGCTGCGCTTGCCGGATGGATCGTCATGCTCACGACGGGCATCGCGCTGCCCAGCCGCTTCGATCCGCTGACGTGGCATATTCACGAAATGCTGTTCGGCTTTGTCATGGCGGCGATCGCCGGCTTTCTGTTGACCGCGATCCCGAACTGGACCGGCCGCGCGCCGGTCAGCGGCGGGCCGCTCGCCGCGCTGGCGGCGTTATGGCTCGCGGGCCGCCTCGCCTGTCTGGTTTCGGCATCGATCCCGTTCTGGCTGGCGGCGGCAACGGATATCGCCTTTCCGTTCGTGCTCTGCGCGGTCTGCGCCCGCGAGATCATCGCCGGTCGCAACTGGCGCAACATGCCCATGCCGCTCCCGGTCGCCTTCCTTGGGATCGCCGATCTTCTGATGTATCTGGAACTTGCAGGTTTCTCCGTGCCCGCGGGCCTTGGATGGCGCCTCGCCTTGGCGGCGGTGGTCGTTCTGATTTCCATTGTCGGCGGACGGATCATCCCGGTATTCACGCGCAACTGGCTGACGAAGCGCGGGACGGCGGTTCTTCCGGCCAAGCATGGCCCGGTCGATGTCGTCGCGCTCGCGGCGCTCCATGCGGGAATGATCGGCTGGGCCTTTTTTCCGGAGCTGTCGCCTGTCGGCGGGCTCCTGGTTGTCGCCGGGGCGCTCAATCTGTGGCGGCTTGCGCGCTGGCGTGGCATCGCCACGGTGCCCGAACCGCTGTTGAGCGTCCTTCATGCCGGATATCTCTGGGTCGTCATCGGCGCGGCCCTCTTGGGCGCTTCCATGTTGGGCGCGTCGATGTCGATCTTTCATGTGCCGGAGGCCGCGGCGACACACGCGTTGACCGCCGGCGCCATCGGCGCCATGACGCTCGGCGTGATGACGCGCGTGACGCTCGGCCATACCGGCCGCGCGCTCACTGCGGACAGGACGACCGCGCTGATCTATCTGCTTGTGATCCTTGCCGCAGCCACGCGCGTTGCGGCCGCCGTCATTGGATCGTTGCCCGTGCTGATCGAGATTTCAGCAGGGCTATGGATCGGCGCTTTCGGCATGTTCATCCTGCGATATGGACCGATGCTGCTGGCGCCCCGTGTGGACGCCGACCGAAATGGCGGATGACGTCGCCGACTTCGCTGTCTGGCCCGATCACCGGTCGACGTTCAACACCTCGCCGGTATTGGCATCGACGTCGACTTCCATATAACGGCCGGACAGATCGCGTCCTTCGATCTGCCACTCGTAGCCCGCGAACTGGGCGTCGGAGACGGTGACAAGCCCGATGTCCGTCGCGACGGCGAGAGCATCCTGCATCGACAGAAGGCTGCCGGAATCATAGGCCGCCGCGGGAGCCGCCACGCCGAGTGCGACAGCGGCAGCAAGGGACAGAATGTAATTTCGCATGGGATAACTCCTCGTCGAGGATCATCGATCCGCCGCGCCATCATGCGCGCGCAACACCGATAGAACCGGCCGCCTTGCGTTGCGTTCCGCGACAAACTTATGGACAAACTTTGACGATGGGCGCTGCGGCGTTTTCCTGGCGTTTTCCTGGCGGACGGAAGGCATCAGTGGCGCAGACGCATGCCATGCGCGCGATCACGCACGGGCGGATCATGCTGGCAGGAGTTATTGACAGGCGTCGAATGAACGCGGACGTGTTATCGGTCGTCGGTGACAGGTTCAATCCGGCACTGCATCATGCAATGCAGCCCGGTGCCGAGAAGCGCGATCTCCGATTTTCCGCCAAACGCGCGCAGGCCGGCATTCAGCAGATGCGTTCCGAATCCCGGCTTGCCCGGTGCAGTGATGATCGGGCCGCCCGATTCGTCCCAGACAATCGACAGGATGTTATTGGTTACCGTCCACGACACATGGAGCAGGCCATGGGGTGTGGAGAACGCGCCGTATTTGGCGGCGTTGGTGGCGAGCTCGTGAAACACCAGCGCCAGGCTGACCGCAAGTTTGGCCGGCAGGAACAGGGGATCGCCGTTCAGGGTAAAGCGGACGTTGCCGTAGGGGCCAAGCTCCAGCCGCAGGAGGTCGATGATGTCACAGCCGCGACCGTCCGTGTTTGCGATCAGGTCGTCGGTCGCCGACAGCGCGCGCATGCGGCTGTCGACCCTGTTCCAGGCGGCTGGATAGTCGTGAAGCGCCTGCCTGATGACCGAGTGGATGGTGGCGAGTTTGTTCCTGAGCCGGTGTTGAAGCTCCTCCACCACGAGTTCGCGGTAGCGCTGTTCCTTGCCGAGGCGGCTTGTGAGGTCGCGATGGTGGGCCACCAGCGAACGGTGGCGTCGTACGCCGAGGATGACGAGCGCCGCGACGATGGAATAGACCACGATGAGAACCGCCGCGGCCAGCCCCTGTGCCGCCCCGCCGAAATCCAGCATGAGGCCGAGAACCGCGCCGCCGATCGCGGTGGCAATCCCTGCCCGTTCTCCGCCGAACGCCGCGGCAACGAACACTG
>JBIQHO010000223.1:0-5913 GCA_044508545.1 Bradyrhizobiaceae bacterium
TTGGGGGCGCTGAGCCCCTCCGACTGGGTCACGCTCGGCCATCTGCGCCGGCGGATCGCGGAGCTCGAGGCGCCGATCGCCGACCTCGAGGCCGAGCTGGCCGCGGCCACCGCCGCGCGCGATCGGCTGCTCGACGAACTGACGCCCTACAACGAATCGGTTCGCGGCGACGGGTGGTATGCCCGGGCGCGCGCCGTGCGCCATGACCAGCTGCTGCGCAGTCTCGAGCTGGCCGAGGACCGGGTTGTCCAGGCCGCGGCCGCTCTGACCGCACTCACCGCGGCGTCGGCGGCCTAGTCTCGTGAGGACCGACGCCATGCTGCCCCTCACGCTCGTTCCCTCCAAACGATCCTCCGTGTTCTGTGCTCGCCGGCCGTTGAGCGTGCGGCCGGTGAGCGCCCCCTCCCCGGTGGACCTGGTTGCGACCGGGTCCACCGCTGGCCTGCTGTCCCGATGTCGTGTCCTCACGATGCCGCCCCTCCCCTATGGATCGGATGGCAGGCCAGCGGTGGATATGTCCACTGCACACACGGTAGCAGCGCGCAGGAGTGCGGCGTCTAGACGCACGAGAAAGGAGAACGGAATGGCAACAACGGAACGAATGACCGCCCCGGCCGCCGACGGCGCGTCGGTGCTGCATCACGAGCTGCGCCGGAAATTCCAGGCAGACGGTGTGATCGATTTCGAAGAACGCCGGATCCTGAAACTGAGTGGCGAGGTGACGCGGTCGATCAATGAGGCAGACGAGCAGCTCGGGGTCCTGCTGTCTGGATTCCGGGTGGCGGGACTACGGAGCGCGAATTTTCGACGCCGTCTGCGTCGCTACGATCGCGACTTCGATCCCGAGCCGGACGGACCGGCTACAGCAAAAGCCGCCTGACGAGAGCTAGTCGTCGGCGGCTCATCGAATCGCTCTGGGAGCGTTCTTGGAGGTAAGTGTACATGAGTAGTCCAACGGAATTGGCCCCCTTGTACGGCGAGGCGCTGTGTTCGTCGTCACCCAGGTATCACATGCGGGTCCAGGTGACCAAGAACACCAAGGGGTACTCGTACGAAACGTCGGTCTCGGTCGAGGGCGACGACGGCGAGACGGTTGCGCTCAGCGCGAAGCAGCTCCTGATCGATGCGGACACGATCGCCCGGCAGGAGATCGAGCGCCGCGAACGGCTGGATGGGGTGGTGGCGTCATGAGCGCCCTCGGGAATCGCCAGGCCGTTCCCGGCCTCACATCCGTTCCCGGCGTGCTCGGCCACGAGGAGCGGATCACCCGCCTGGAGCAGCAGAACGCCGAGTTGCGCCAGATGCTCATCGCGCAGGCCGAGGCCATTAGCACGCTGAGCCTGAACGATCTCTCCCTGCAGGGGCAGATCACACGCGGCACGCAGCACGACAAAGCGCTGCAGCGGCAGATCGACCGCATCGGACAAACCCGGCAGGGCGACATGCGGCTCAGCGAGGTGCTGGACGGCATCGAACAGCGGCTCGGCCTGGTGGAGCAGGGGGTGTGTCGATGACCGCGCCCCTGCTCATCGACGATGCGCCGCGCACCTGCCGGGTCTGCGGCTGCACCGACGCATACGGGTGCCCCGAGGGCTGCTGGTGGGTCGAGTGGGATCTCTGCTCGAGCTGCCAGGGAGCGGCCGGCGATGCCGACTGAATACGCCCACACCGGCGCCCCGCGGAAAGCGCCCGCACCACTCGCTTGCGAGTGGTGCGGGGACGCCACCGAGCTGATCTGCACCGTGCAGCTGCTCGACCGTGCCGGGACCGAGCAATTGCACGTCGTCTGCCCCGAATGCAACGAGGCGATTGCCGCTGGCCTGGCCGAAGGGCAGCGATACCGGGCCAAGGTCCGGGAAGAGCGACTCAAATTTCAGCGCGATATGCGCGAGAAAAGGATAAGGATAAAGCAACGCTATGGGTAACCAACAACACGCCGCCGTCGCGCAGTCGCCGGCATCCATGAACCAACCACACGCCGCCGTCGCCGGCCTCATGCTGCGCGGCAATCTCAATGGGCTGACCGATGAGCAGATCATGCAGGTCTATCTCGCGCGCTGCGACGCGATGGGGGTCGATGCCCGCACGCAACCATTCGATATCCTCAATCTGCGCGGCAGCAAGGTCCTCTATCCGAACGCGCGCCTGGCCGATCAACTCATCGGCCAACGCGGGCTGTCGGTCGAGGTAATCGACGAGGTCACCAGCGGCAACCTCTACCGGGTGCGCGTCAGAGTGAGTGATGGGCTCCGCTCGGTCAACGCCTCGGCGGCGTTGCCGGTCAAGGGACTGGAGGGTGAGGCGCTCGGCAACGCCTGGATGAAATGCGAGACCAAGGCGGTCAGGCGCGGGGTGCTGCGCTTTTGTGGGCTGGGTGCGCTACCCGATCCGGGGCTGGACGAGGAGCGGCGCAAGCATGGGCTCCGGGTCGTGCATGCGGTTGGCGCCGATCGCGGGCTCAAACACGAGCAGATCCGCGCGATCGCCCAGGAGCACTACGCCATCGAGAGCATGACCGAGCTCGATGCCGACGACCTGGCCGAGCTGGCGGACGCCATCGAGGCGCAGATCGCGGTTGCTGAGGGCGAGATCGTGGACGGGATCGCCGAACTGGCCGAGGGGCCGATCGACGTCGATCCGGAGACGGGCGAGATTCTCGGCGAGCCGGCCGGGCTGGCGAATCCCGACGTGCTGGCCGCCTGGCAGCCGGTGATCGAGGCGACGTCCTCGATCGACGAGCTGGAGGCAGTGCAGCAGGGGATCAAGGAGGCCGGAATCAACAGCGCGGACCATCCCGAGCTGTTGCGCGTGTTCAAGGGCAAGCTCAACCGCCTGAAAATCGAGCAGGCGAAACGGAATCGGGCCAGTCAGGATCAGCGCGAGCGGCCAGCCGCCGCGAACGCGGCATAGGGAGCGAACAATGGTTGCTGAAGCGACAGTCATCCCGTTCGAGGATGTGCGCGAGCGGCGCCGGAATCTCCCGGCCCGCATTCCGTCCGACGCGGAGTTCGAGAGCGAGTTCCTGCCGGACAGTCGGCTTGACGATTTGGCGCAGGAGCTGATCGGGCAGTACCACGAGTTGGAACACCTGGCCGAGGTCCGGATCCGCGTTTGCTGGAAACAGAAGGGCGGCGCGAAAGCGGGGAAATCGGTTTTGGGCAAATGCACCAAGCCGTCCGGGCTGCTGCTGTTCTTCTCCGATCTCGATTTCGTGATCTGGCTGGCGGCCGATCATTGCCGCGCTTGGGAGTTCACCAACCACCAGTTGGAGGCGCTCGTCTACCACGAGCTCTGCCACGCCGGCGTCGAGTTCGACGATAACGATCAGCCGAAATACGGGGTACTGCCCCACGACCTCGAGATGTTCACCGGCGAGCTCGATCGGTACGGCACCTGGATGGACGATCTCAAACGGGCCAAATTGGTATTCGACCAGGTTGCAATGCCGGGGTTCGGGTCATGAGCATGTGGTACTCGCTCGCTGAGGATGGCGAAACACCCATCCCGCATGCGGACTATTTCGCAATGGTGCGCGAACGGAGGATTCCGGACATCGATTCGGAGTATGGGCGAATTGGCGACTGGGAGACGCCAGACGGTGTTCGCGTATCGACCGTCTTCCTTTCACTCGACCACTCCCACAGTATCGGTCCGCCGGTGCTCTGGGAGACGATGATCTTCGGATTTCCTGAGGACCACAAGCTCGATCAGTACTGCACTCGCTACACATCGGCGAGAGCTGCCAAGCGTGGCCACCACTGGTATGTCTGGCTCTTGCAGCGCCAAGGGTGCGAGGGCAGGGAGCGGATCTCATGAGTGCCGGCAGCATTCTGATGATGACGCCATCGGAGCAGGTCACGTATGTCGGCCATCTACAACGCCGGATCGCGGAATTGGAGCGCCGAGGAACCCTGCTGACGGAGTTCCTCGAGGCGTTCGAAGCCGACGCGAGTGACCTGGGCGCGTACTGGAGAAGGCGAAGCGCTGCACGCGATGCGCTCACAGTCGCTGGGTTTCCCTGGGCTGAAGGGGGGACGGCGCCATGAGCGAGCTCTCCCTCTACGACGCATGGTCGGTCGAACAACTGGCCCAGGAACGCGAGGCGCTGCAATGGCGCCTCGCGGAGGCCGAGCTCGATGGCGATGGCAGCGAGCTGGTGACCGAGGGCATGGCGTTCGTGGTCGATTGGATCGGCGAGATCGATGCAGTGCTGGACAAACGGCGCGCGATCGCCCGGACCGGTAACGGCCCCCAGGTTGCGCGGCCGCGCACCGAGAGCATCTATCGGGTCGTCGCCGAACGGATCGACCTATTGGCGTTCTGCGCGCGCTATGGGCCGATCCTGAAACCCCAGGGGCGCGATAGCTGGTTCGCGCTGTGCCCGTTTCCAGATCACAACGAAAAAACGCCGAGTTTCCACGTCACGCCCTCGAAGAACCAGTGGTATTGCCACGGGTGCCATCGGGGCGGCGATCTGTTCCACCTGGCGCAAGCGATGTTCCAGACGCCCAGCACAATCGAGGCGGCACGGATGCTGGCGCACGCCTATGGCATCGAGATGGGTGATCGGCGGACGTACCAGGAGCAGCCCGCATCGAGCTATGTCATCGAGACCGAGGATGGGCGGCTCGTCCCAATGCGTGCCCCGATGCAGACCTATTCCCAGCGACGCGCGTATCGATCGTGATTCCCTGCGCATCGAAAAGAATGGAGAGAATGGGAAGAATGGCGTGTTTACTGGGGTTTTGGGGTAGAGAGAATGGACGGAGAATGGGCGAGTATGGGGCACATACCCCATCATTCTCCAGTCATTCTCGACTCATTCTCATCTGCCCGTTTCCCCAGTGTTTACGCCATTCTCCCATTCTCTTGCCAAATATTTCGTAGCCATGGCGACCAAACGGTATGGGACCCGGCTTTCGACGGTCCCAAAGGAGAAGGTTCGGTGGTGGTCGAAGGGCCGGTTGTCGTACGGGAAGCTTCACATCATGGAGGGCAACGGTGGCGTCGGCAAGAGCACGCTCCTGATGGAGCTCGCCGCTCGGGCAACCACCGGAGAAGCGCCGCCAGACGGCGCACCGGGTGAGCCGATGGGCGTGGGGATCCTGACCCAGGAGGACGCGGCCAGCGACACGATCAGGCCACGCCTCGAGGCGGCTGGCGGGAATCCGGACAAGGTGTGGTTGCTCGACGAGATCCCGGTCGAGGATCCGGACGACGACGAGGCATCGATCACGTTCGCGCTTCCGACGCATTGCAAGCTCCTCGAGGAGGCGATCGAGATCAACAACATCGGGCTGGTCATCATCGACCCGTTCGTTGATTTTCTGGAGGACGACCTCAGTGAGAACAGCAACAAGGACGTCCGTAAGGCGCTCGGGCCATTGTCGAAAGTGGCTGAGCGAACGGGCGCCATCGTGATCGCGGTGCGGCATCTTAACAAGAGCGCCAGCACCAACGCGCTCACGCGGGGAGCTGGTTCTGTCGGCATCCTGGCGAAGGCGCGGATTGGCTTGTTGGTCGAAGAGGACCCGCGCGACCCGGCGGTGATCTGCGTCGCGCGAAACAAGGGCAACATCGGGCGCAAGCCCGCGACGCTCCAGTTCCGCCTGGTCGACGTGCCCGCGCTGGAGGTGGCGCGGATCGAGTGGCTCGGGCAGTCCGATCTATCTGCGGAGGATCTGTTGGCCGGCAAGGTCATCGGGGTCGACCAGATGGCCGAATGGGATGAGGCCACCGAGTGGCTCAAGGACTACTTGGCCGATGGGGCCAAGGAGCTGCAGCACATGCAGCGGGACGCCGCGGCCATGAAGATCAGCAAAGAGGCGCTGCGGAAGGCGCAGACGCGGCTCCGGGTGCGCAATCGAAAGATGGGATTCGGCGGTAAGTGGTTCGTGGAGTTGCCCTATCAGG
>JBIQHO010000224.1:0-5877 GCA_044508545.1 Bradyrhizobiaceae bacterium
AGCCGGGATGCACGGCGTCGGCGCCGGTGATCTCGCAGGCCGCCAGCAGCGCCGGAATGTTGAGGTAGCTGTCCTTCGACGGCGGCGGTCCGATGCAGACGCTTTCGTCCGCAAGCCGCACATGCATGGCGTCGGCGTCGGCGGTGGAATGCACCGCGACGGTTTCGATGCCAAGCTCCTTGCAGGCGCGCAAGATGCGGAGGGCGATCTCGCCGCGATTGGCTATCAGGATCTTATCGAACATCTTTGACCCGTGTCCCGGATGCGGTGCAGCGCGCAGCGCAGCGCAGCGGAGCGGTGCGCCGCCAGGCCGGGACCGCCGCGGCGGACTGTTGGCGGTCCCGGCGCTGCGGCGCATCACATCGTGCTGCGCCGCGCTCGGGACGCTTGAAATCGTCTGGCGATGCGGCCTGCATCATTCGATGATGACCAGCGGCTCGCCGAACTCGACCGGCTGGCCATCCTCAATGAGAATCTGCGTGACCGTGCCGGCCCGCGGCGACGGAATCTGGTTCATCGTCTTCATGGCCTCGACGATCAGCAGCGTCTGGCCCACGGTGACCTTGGAGCCGACCTCGATGAAAGGCTTGGCGCCGGGCTCCGAGGCCCAATAGGCGGTGCCGACCATCGGCGAGGGAACCATGCCCGGATGCTTGCTGACGTCGGCGGCTCCGGACGCCGGCGCTGCGGCAGGAATGGGCGCTGCGGGCTGATAGCTCGCGGGCATTGCCGCGCCGACGTTGCGGGCGACCCGTACCCGGAGTCCGTCGCGCTCGATCTCGATTTCGGTGAGCTTGGTCTCGTCCAGCAGTGCGGCGAGTTCGCGGATCACCTCGCTTTCCTCGCGTCGTTTATCACCGGTCGTGGTCTTTGCTGCGTCTCCAGGCTGCGGGGCCATGTTCTCGATCCGAAACTTTCTCTGTGGGATGACGCTGCTTACGTCAGGGTTTGACTTTTTCGCCGGACTTCACCGCGCCGATCCTGGCGGCAAGGCCGTCGATTGCGAGCCGGTAGCCCTCGATGCCGAAGCCGCAAAGGCTCGCAAAAGCGGCGCTTGCCGTGAAGGAATGGTGACGGAAGCTCTCGCGCGCATGGATGTTGCTGATGTGAACCTCGACGGTGGGGATATTCGCGGCGACCAGCGCATCGTGAAGCGCAACCGAGGTGTGAGAATAGCCGCCGGCATTGATGACGATGCCGGCCGCCCGCTTCGCATGTGCGTCATGGATGAAGTCGATCAGCTCGCCCTCGCCATTGGACTGACGGCAATCCGCGGTCAGTCCGAAGCCCGCAGCCGTATCGGCGCAGAGCTTTTCGACGTCGGCAAGGGTGGCGCGGCCATAGATTTCCGGCTCCCGGGTCCCGAGCATGTTGAGGTTCGGGCCGTTGAGCACGTAGATAGTCCTGGCCATCTGAAATCCCGAAAGCGGTCGTTCCGGCGCCATGCACCGAAGTTTCGGGTCGTTATATGTAACAAGAGAGCCAAGGGGAAGCCTGAACGCTCTGGCATCCGGCTTCAAAAACCTCGCTTTTTCCACGAAATGCGAGGCAGAACATACGGAAATTGCTTGTTAACCAAAGGCCGGAACCGTGGCCGGGGGCGGGGAGACGGCTGGCTGCCGCGCGATTCGGCCGTCGCGCCAGGCGCCGCGGGGCCAGGACCGGCCCCGCTTGTGCGCTGTTGTGAAGGATTCCAGATCAGGCCGGCAGGACCGCGACGATCTCCAGGGTCCGTGGATCGACGACGACAATCTCGTCACGGACCAGGAAGAATTCATACCCGCGCCAGCTCGGGTAGATGCTGACGATCTCGGTCGGCAACGGATGGAAACTCACCGTGCGCGGCACCCGCGTCCCGACCGCGACCGAGAAATTGACGTTCGTCATCGGCTGCACATGCTGGTCCCTGATGACGGTCGTGATCCTGGTGCGCTGTTCCGTCGAAAGCTTGGCGCCGGAACCTGCCTGACCCGTCGTCGTGGTCGATGATCTGTTGGTGTCGACCGCGTTCCGCGAGGAATCGGACTTCATTCCGTTGCGCTCTTCAGCGTTCCGGTGGTGATCCATGCTCCTTTCGTTACGGTCCTCGGTTCGCTGGTGCCGCTCCTCGGTCCTCCTGTTGCGCTCCTCGGCGCGCGTGCCCTTGTCAGACTTGCCCGATTCATTGCGCTCCGAGCGCATGCCCTTGGAGTGGTCGTTGCCGGCGCCGCTTTTCCCGGAGTCTTCGGCGGATCTTTCGTTCTTCATCTTGCCGGGATGGGTGTCCTGCGCCCGCTGTCCGGACGCGCTTCCGCGCCCCGTGCCCTCATTCGACATGCCGCTGTCCATGCTCCCGGAGCCGCGGCCCTGTTCCGTCGATGGCGCGTTTTGCTGCATGGTCGACCCGCCGCTGCCGCCGCCCTCTCGGCCCATGCCGGTTCCTTGCGCGTAGGCGAATCCCGTTCCGGCGATCAGCACCGCAGTCGCTGTCGAAAGAAGAAAGTGTTTGGTCATCGATGTCTCCTCACTTGTTGCATGCCCGTCCGACAACGGGGCAGTGAGGACCTATGTTCCGATGCGAGCCGGGTTCCGCCGGATTTGTTTTCTGAACGCGGGATTAACGGTTGTTGTCCGAACCATGGCAGTCCAGCAAAGTAGCTCAAGCCGTCCAACGAAAAAGGCCCCGCTGCGAACGGGGCCTTTCGTTCGACAGCAGAGCGATCAGCAGGATGCCTTGCCGCAGCGCGCCGTGTTGATTTTTTCCTTGAGTGTCGAAAGGCCGACCGCTCCGACGACGACCTGTTTGCCGATTACGTAGCTCGGCGTTCCGTTCATGCCCATCGCTTCGGCAAGTTTGAAATTCTCCTCCAGCGTCGTCCGGACTTCGGGACTGTTCATGTCCTTCTCGATGCGCGCTATGTCGAGACCGGCTTCCTTGGCGGCGGCGAGGGCGCGCGCCTTGTCGGCCTGGCCGCGTCCGCCGAGCAACCGTTGATGAAAGTCGAGATATTTCTTGCCGCCGGGATCCTGCATGCGCACGGCCACCGCGACCTGCGCGGCTTCGACCGAGCTGGGACCGAGCACCGGAAATTCCTTCAGGACGACCTTGAGCTTTGGGTCCGCCTTCAGGAGATCGAGCATGTCGGCCATCGCGCGCTTGCAGTAGCCGCAATTGTAATCGAAAAATTCGACGAGGGTGACGTCGCCGTCCTTGTTGCCGAGGGTGACGCCGCGCGGCGAATTGAAGATGGCGTTGGCGTTCTCGGTGACCGCGGCCTCGTGCTTGAGCGCCTCGGCCGTCGCCTGGCGCTTGCTGAGTTCGACCGAGACCTCCTCGAGAACCTCGGGATGGGCGAGCAGATAGTTTTTGACGATCTGTTCGATCTCGCCGCGCTGGCTGTCGGAGAACCCCTGCGCCGAAGCCGGAACGGGCGCAACTCCGAGCGCAAGCGCAAAGAGAGCAGAAGCGAGAAACCGATGCGGTTGCATTGTCAAAATCCTTTGGTCAATTCAAGGTCTCGTTTGCGTTGTTCGAAGGCGCGGGCCTGGCGCCCCCCTGTTGGTCCGGTCGTGACATTTGCGTCGCGAGGCTCGCGGCAGGCGGGTCGCGAATGTCAAATCCACGTCGCTAGTCTTTCTTGTCGGGCATTTTGGCTGAAACGATGTCGTCGGCCTTGACCCAGCCGGGCGTGCCGATGGCGAAACGGGTCTTTGCGCGCGATGCCAGCTCGCGCGCGGTCTTGTTGTCGCCGCGCAGGGATGCAGCCTGCGCCGACGCGAGGTCGGCCTGGGCGTAATCGCCCTTGCGGCCGTAAGCCATTGCAAGCTGCATATATCCGAGCGGCGCTTCAGGCTCGCGGGCCAGCGCCGCGCGCAGGATCGCGATGGCTTCAGTGGTATTGGCCGCATTGTTCGAGGCCACGAGCGCCTGCCCGAGCAGCATCTCGATGAGCGGGGCGTTGTGGGACAACTGGACCGCCCGCCGCAGCGGCGCAATCGCTTCCGCCGGGCGGCCTCCCTCAAGCAGCGCCTGGCCGCGCACCTCGTAGAAATAGGGATTTTGCGGCTGCAGCTTGATCAGCGCGTCGATCTGCTCGATGGCCACGCGAAGATCGCCGTGCAGGTAGGTGCTGATGGCGTGGGCGTAGCGCGCGGGCAGGCTGGTGTCTGACAGCGGATAGCGGCGGTATACGGTGTCCTGCCGTTCCATGAATGCCGATATCTTGGCGCGGACCATGTCGTGGCGCATTTGCAGGGCCGGATCGTCCTTCTTGTCCCAATTGGGACTCGTCCTGGCGAGTTCGGCGAGCGCAGCGACGCGGTCGGCCGGCATCGGATGCGATTGCACATAGGGATCGGCGCCGCGCGCGGCGAACAGGCTTTCGTCGGTGAAGCGCTTGAAGGTTTCGTACATGCCGCGCGCGGATTGACCGGTGGCGGTCAGGAATTTCACGCCGGCGCGGTCGGCGTTCTCCTCCTGCTGGCGCTGGTAGGACAACAGGCTGCGCCGCGCGATCTCCTGCGGCGCGCTGATCGCGGCTGCGCCGATATTGCTGGCGGCGCTGTTGCTGCCTCCGCCGGCGGCTCCCGCGGCGAGGGCGCCGGCGCCGAGCAACATGGCGATGATCAGTTGGGTCTGGGTTCGGGCGAGCTGCTCGCGGAACTTGGACAGATGCCCGCCGGCGAGATGCCCGGTCTCATGCGCGAGCACGCCGATCAACTGGTTCGGCGTGGTCGATTGCATGATCGCGCCGTAGTTCACGAAGATGCGGCGGCCATCGGCGACGAAGGCGTTGAACGACTTGTCGTTGATGATGACCATCTGGATATTCCGCTTCTCCAGGCCCGCCGCGCGCAGGATCGGACGCGTATAGTCGCGCAGCAGTTGCTCGGTCTCGGTATCGCGCAGCACCGGAGGTCCCTTGGCCTGCTGGGCGTGGACCGGCAGCGAGGCGCTCGTCAGCGCGCAGGCGGTGACCAGCGCCGTCAGCTTCGACAGGAGACGGCGGGCGCTGGAAACGGGCCGCCGGGTCATCGCATCTTTGGTAACCGCCCTTGGAATCATTGGACCTGGTTCGAATACGGTATATGTCCTAACAACCCGCCGAATACGGCGGCAACGCGGCTTCCGTGATTTGCCTCGAATGAAATTTGCCGCAGGCGACAGCGCATTAGCAGATTTCCATGATCGATGCGACATTGAGAGACCGGGCCGGAGGGTGGCTGGCGGCATCTGGCCGCAGCCAGGTCCCGCCCTTCATGGTGATGGACGTGATGGCGGCGGCGGCGCGGATCGAGGCCGCGGGCGGCAGCGTCATTCACATGGAGGTCGGGCAGCCGTCGGCGCCGGCGCCCCGCACCGCGCTGGATGCAGCCCGCGCCGCGCTCGAGCGCGGCCGGATCGATTACACCTCGGCGCTCGGCATTGCCGCGCTGCGGGCGCGGATCGCGCAACACTACCGCGACGCCTATGGCTGCACGGTGGATCCCGAACGCATCGTCGTGACCACGGGATCGTCGGGCGGCTTCATCCTCGCGTTTCTTTCGATGTTCGAGCCCGGCGACCGGGTCGCGGTGGCGGTGCCGGGCTATCCGCCGTATCGGCATATCCTGACTGCGCTCGGCTGCGAGCCGGTGCCGATCGAGACATCGAGCGAGAACCGTCACGCCCTGACCGGAGCGGCGTTGCTGGAAGCCCACCGCAAGACGCCGCTGAAGGGCGTGCTGGTCGCAAGCCCGGCCAACCCGACCGGCACGATGATGTCGCGCGAGGCGCTGACCCATCTGATGGCGGCCGCCGAAAGCGAAGGCATTCGTTTCATTTCCGATGAGATCTATCACGGCCTCGACTATGCGTTTCCGGCGGTGAGCGCCGTGGAGCTGTCGCCGCACGCGGTG
>JBIQHO010000225.1:0-5875 GCA_044508545.1 Bradyrhizobiaceae bacterium
TGAAACTCGAACGCGCGGGATCGTCCATCACATTGACGGGCAAACCCGCCGCCCGCGCCCGCGCCGCCACCGCCATGCCGATTTCGCCTGCGCCCGCGCAGAACACCGCAATGATTTCGTTCGGCCCGATCGTTGCAGGGTCGTCCACACGCTCGATCCGCGATGCGGCGGCAGGATCGAGACCGGCGACCGCAAAGTCGCCATCGGTGGCATGCCAGCGCACCCGCGCCTCCGCGGCCAGCAGGAGGCGCAGCCTGGCCCGGACCGGATCGCCCGCTCCGACCAGAAGGATCGGACCGGCGTGCATATCGAGAAAGATCGGGAGGAATTTCATTCGGTTCTTCTTCTCCCCAACAGCGGGGTTGACTGAAATTATTTTCTATTTATGTATCTTGCAAGCGCATCAAACAGAAAATTATTTCTTCTATGTGGGTACAAAAGTATAGAATTTCCTACTTCCAAATACCCCACAGAAGAGATGCATCTTCTCAGCCCCCGGAAATCCGCAATTTTGGCCGCCGCTGACGTCGACAATCAGCGGCTCGGCCGTCGATCGCGCATGTAAGTCAAGGAGCAGGCCATGCAGCCTGGAATGGACCACCTCGATGCGCTGGAAGCGCAGAGCATCTACATTTTCCGGGAAGCCTTCGCGCGGTTGAAAAAGCTCGCGCTCCTGTGGTCGCTTGGCAAGGATTCCAACGTGATGATCTGGCTGGCGCGCAAGGCCTTCTTCGGCCGCGTGCCGTTCCCGGCGCTGCACGTCGACACCGAGAAGAAATTTCCCGAGATGTACGCGTTCCGCGAGCGCTATTCCAAGGAGTGGAATCTCGATCTCAAGGTTGATTACTGCCCGCCGATCGACGCGGTCGACCCCACGCTGCCGCCGGCCGCGCGGTCAGCCGCGCGCAAGACCGAGGGGTTGAAGCTCGCGCTGAACAAATACGGCTTCGACGGCCTGATCGCCGGCATTCGCCGCGACGAGGAAGCGACTCGCGCCAAGGAGCGGGTGTTTTCGCCGCGCGGCCTTGAGGGCGGATGGGACGTGCGCGACCAGCCGCCGGAATTCTGGGACCAGTTCAACGCATCGCCGCCGCCCGGCGCACATCTGCGCATCCATCCGATCCTGCATTGGACCGAGGCCGACATCTGGGCCTACACCAAGCGTGAGAACATTCCGATCATTCCGCTCTATCTGGCCAAGAACGGCAAACGCTATCGTTCGCTCGGCGATGCCGACATCACCTTCCCTGTCGCGTCGACCGCCTCGACCATCGACGAGATCCTGATCGAGCTTGAAGGCAGCAAGATCCCGGAACGCGCCGGGCGCGCTCTCGATCATGAAACCGAAGACGCGTTCGAGCGGCTTCGGGTCGCCGGCTATCTCTGACCTGACTCGAATCGAGCGTTTTCCGATGAATATGATCGCCCCCACCATCGCACCGAACACCGTCCTCGCGACACCGAACGGCACCACACGTCCGCAGGTCCGCATCGTCATCGTCGGCCACGTCGACCACGGCAAGTCGACGCTGGTCGGACGGCTGTTGCACGAGACCGGCAGCCTGCCCGACGGCAAGCTGGAGATGCTGAAAGCCGTCAGCACCCGGCGCGGCATGCCGTTCGAATGGTCGTTCCTGCTGGATGCGCTGCAGACCGAGCGCGATCAGGGCATCACCATCGACACCACGCAAATCCGCTTCCGCACCCGTTCGCGCGACGTGGTGCTGATCGACGCGCCCGGCCACGCCGAATTTCTCCGCAACATGATCACCGGCGCGGCGCAGGCCGATGGCGCGGTGCTGATCATCGACGCGCTGGAAGGCGTGCGCGACCAGACCCGGCGGCACGGCTATCTGCTGCATCTGCTCGGCGTCAAACAGGTCGCGGTCGTCGTGAACAAGATGGACCGCGTCGATTTCAGCGCGGAGCGCTTCGGCGCGATACGCGACGAGATTACCGCGCACCTGACCGGCCTCGGCCTCGCGCCGACGGCGGTGATCCCGATCTCCGCGCGCGACGGCGACGGCGTTGCCGACCGCACCGCGAAGATTGCATGGTACAAGGGGCCGACCGTGGTCGAGGCTCTCGACGCGCTGCAACCAGCGCGCCCCCTGGATGAGCTTTCGCTGCGGCTGCCCGTCCAGGCGATCTACAAGTTCGACGACCGGCGCATCGTCGCCGGCCGCATCGAGTCGGGCGGTCTGGCCGCGGGCGATGAGATCGTCATCATGCCGGCGGGCAAGATCGCGAAAATCCGCAGCATCGAAGGCTGGCCGTCAAGTCCGGCAAGCTCGCAAAGCGCCGGACGATCCGTCGGCATCACGCTCGACCGCGAACTGTTCGTCGAGCGCGGCGACGTCATCGCCCATGTCGGCTCGGCGCCGCGCGATACGCGACGGATACGCGCGCGCATCTTCTGGCTGCACGAAACCCCGCTCGCGGCCGGCGCATCCATTCTGCTCCGGCTCGGTAACAAGGAAACCCGCGCCGTCGTCGTCGCCATCGAGAAGGCGGTCGATCCGGGCGAACTGTCGAGCGCCGAGGCCAAGGCGATCGCGCGCAATCATGTCGGCGAAATCGACATCTCGCTGGCGCAGCCGCTCGCCGCTGATCCTTACGTCGACAATCCCCGCACCGGCCGCCTCGTGATCGAAGTCCAGGGACGCATCGCCGGCGGCGGTCTCGTGCTGAGCGTCGACGCGGGACAGCGCGCGGTGCCGGTCGATATCGTGCCGGTGGAATCGGCGCTGCGCCCGGAGGAGCGCTCCGCGCGATACCGTCACAACGGCGCGGTCGTCTGGCTGACGGGACTGCCCGGTTCGGGGAAATCGACGCTGGCGCGCGCGCTGGAGCGAAAACTGTTTAGCGACGGCGGCTCGCCGATCCTGCTCGACGGCGACACGCTGCGCGCCGGTCTGAACGGCGATCTCGGCTTTTCGCCGCAGGACCGCACTGAGAACATCCGCCGGCTTGCCGAAGTCGCCGCGCATCTTGCGCGCAACGGTCACGTTGCGATCGTCGCCGCGGTCTCGCCCTCGCGGGAGGATCGCGCCGCCGCCCGGCGCATCGCCGATTCCGCCTTCCGCGAGGTCTATGTCGCGACGCCGGCCGATGTCTGCGAGAGCCGCGACCCGAAGGGGCATTACGCCAAGGCGCGCGCGGGCGTGCTGCACGGATTCACCGGCATCGGCAACGACTACCAGGCCCCGGAATCGGTGGAACTGACGATCGATACATCATCACGCACGGTGACCGAGGCCACCGGCGAGATCGAGCGAATGCTGATCAGCACCGGCATTCTGTTCGATGAACTGACCGACGTCGCCGCCAACATCTGAGCCTGCGAATCCGCAGGCGCTGGACATGGACGACCGCCCGCGACTTGTATCGCGGCGGTCGTTCGGTTTTTCAACGGGGATTATTCACCTTTTGTAGGGGCGCACGACGCCGGCTTTGGCGCTAGAGTCTGATCCAATTTCGTTGGATCATCCTTTTGATTGGGCATGATCCTATCCGTAAACCGGTTCCTACTTTTCGGGATCATGCCCTCAAAGCCGATGGCCGCCGAATTTTTGCAAGCCGCCCTGAGGCAGCGTCGGCGCTGTTTCTCGTGAGACTCCGGCATGACTCGCATTGACGCTCACGGACTGAAGATCGCGCCGGTCCTGTTCGATTTTATCGAGCAAGAGGCCACGCCCGGGACCGGCATTTCGCCGGATGCCTTCTGGGCCGGATTGGCCGCCATCGTCCGCGATCTTGGGCCGAGAAACCGCGAGCTGCTGGTGGTGCGCGACGCGCTGCAGGCGAAGATCGACTTCTGGCACCGCGCCAACAAGAGCCGACCGTTCGACATGGAAGCCTATACCGGGTTCCTGAAAGAGATCGGCTATCTGCTGCCCGAGCCGGAGACCCATTTGGTCGAAACCGCCGATGTCGATGAGGAGATCGGAAAGATCTGCGGGCCGCAACTGGTGGTGCCGCTGACCAACGCGCGTTACGCGCTGAACGCCGCCAACGCGCGTTGGGGCAGCCTTTACGACGCACTGTACGGCACCGACGCCATCCCGCATGAGGCCGGCGAAGCCAAGGGCTACGACAAGGCGCGCGGCGCCAAAGTGATCGCGAAGGCCAAGGCGTTTCTCGATCAGGCCGCACCGCTTGCGACGGGCAGCCATGCCGACGTCGCGGGATACGTCGTGACCAATGGAGCGTTGAGGGCGAGACTCCGTAACGGCGGCGAGACCGGCTTGACCTCGAGATCGCAGTTCGCAGGCTATCGGGACGATGCCAGCGCGCCGTCCGCGGTCCTGCTGGTGAACCACGGCCTGCACATCGAGATTCAAGTCGACCGCAGCCACGCCATCGGCAAGGACGATCCTGCCGGGGTCGCCGACGTGATTCTTGAGGCCGCCGTCAGCACCATTCTCGACATGGAAGACAGCGTCGCCGCCGTCGATGCCGAGGACAAGGTTCTGGTCTATCGCAACGTCCTCGGCCTGATGAACGGCACGCTCACGGATACATTCACGAAGGGCGGCAAGACCATTACGCGCGCCCTTAACGCCGATCGGGTCTACACCGCGCCCGACGGCGGCGAGCTCAGGCTGCACGGACGCAGCCTGCTTTTGATTCGCAATGTCGGCCATCACATGTTCACCGACGCAGTGCTCGACAGGGACGGCGCCGACATTCCGGAAGGCATGCTCGACGCCGCGGTGTCCGGCCTGCTCGCGATCCACGATCTCAGCGGCGCTTCGAAAACGAGGAACAGCCGGACCGGCGCGGCCTACATCGTCAAGCCGAAGATGCATGGACCGGACGAGGTCGCATTGGCCTGCGAGATGTTCGCCCGGGTCGAGACCATGCTGGAGCTGCCCGAGAACACACTCAAAATTGGCGTCATGGACGAGGAGCGCCGCACCACCGTCAACCTCAAGGCCTGCATCCAGGCGGCCGCGAAACGCGTCTGCTTCATCAACACCGGCTTCCTCGACCGCACCGGCGACGAGATCCACACCTCGATGGAAGCGGGACCCATGATCCGCAAAAACGAGATGAAGGCGCAGCCCTGGATGAAGGCGTACGAGGACTGGAACGTCGACATCGGCCTGATCGACGGCCTGCCCGGCCACGCCCAGATCGGCAAGGGGATGTGGGCCGCACCCGACAGGATGGCCGACATGCTGGCGCAGAAGATCGGCCATCCCGAGGCCGGCGCCACCACCGCATGGGTGCCTTCGCCAACCGCGGCAACGCTGCATGCGCTGCACTATCATCAGGTCGGTGTGCTGAAACGCCAGCAAAAGCTGAAAGCCGGCGGCCGTCGCGCAAAACTTGCCGACCTCCTCACGATCCCGGTCTCGCAATCGAACCGGGCGCCCGACGACGTGAGGCAGGAGATCGACAACAACTGCCAGGGCATTCTCGGCTATGTCGTGCGCTGGATCGATCAGGGCGTCGGCTGTTCGAAGGTGCCCGATATCCACGACATCGGACTGATGGAGGATCGCGCCACGCTGCGCATCTCCAGCCAGCATCTGGCGAACTGGCTGCATCAGGGCGTCGTCACCGAAAGTCAGGTGATGGAGTCGCTCAAGCGGATGGCTGCCGTCGTCGACGGGCAGAACGCCGGCGATCCCCTCTACAGGCCGATGGCGCCGGAATTCGACGGGATCGCCTTCCAGGCCGCGTGCGATCTGGTGTTCAAGGGACGCGACCAACCGAACGGCTACACCGAATACATCCTGACCGGGCGTCGGCGCGAGGCCAAAAATCAAGGCGGAGATAAGGTCGAGGGCCAGGACTGAGGTCAAGACGCCGTCTTGAGGTTTGATCCTGTTACCGGAAGGAAATGTCCCCGCCGCAGCCGCCGGGG
>JBIQHO010000226.1:0-5860 GCA_044508545.1 Bradyrhizobiaceae bacterium
GCCAGCGGGAAGGCATCGTCAAGGCGAAGGCCGATGGCGCCTACAAGGGCGGCAATCGGCGGCTCGACCGCGATGCCATCTTACAGCTTCACCAGCAGGGGCACGGCGCCTCGGCCATTGCCCGCACGACCGGCTGTTCACGCATGCAGGTCTATCGCATCGTTGAGGAAAGCCAAGTGACGCTGCCAGCAGTGAAAATCTGACGCGTGCCCGATGCAGTGTGCCTGTTCCGGGCCTCCCTAACCTTCCCTCGGGTCGTTTCTGACGCCACCGAACAGCCTCTCACAAACGGATCAGCGTACGGCTGCTTTACGCCCTCAGCTCGACCGTTGAGATCAGCTTTGCAGCTTTCTGAAAGAAGATATCGCCGGTGCTCAATACTGGAGGTCGTGGCCGCGCCAAAACCGACCATCAGAAGGCCCGTGCCTGACAACCGAATGGGAGAGCAGGTCGGCAGACTTCGGCAGTATCAACGCAGTGTCGATGTTTCCGCGTGTCTACCGGGCCATCCACAGTGTCAGGGACTGATTGAATTCTGGTTCAGCTAACGTCTAACCTGTTCGCGGCGATGCGCTTCCTGCACGAGGCCTTGGGTCACCCCGGCAGGCAGAGCCGTAGCGTCATCGACGCCAGCCATATAAACTAGAAAGTGGTCATCTTCTGTGACGCGGAGGGCCGCTTGCGAGATCGGTCCGGCGACAACTAAAAGCGATCCGCACCCGCAACAGCCAATATCTCAATGGATTTGAGCATTGTACCTGACGCGGCAATGCTCGGCTTCAAGTCATTTTCCTCAGCCGCTGTCACACTGGCTGCCATTGATATGGTTCATCGTTTCGCATTCGACCCCTGCGCCAACGCTCAAGGAACAGTTCGAAGCGAACCCCGCCTGAACTGTGTCCGAGGAGACATTGTCCACCGCCATCACTATAATTCGCGACAGAACGATCTCGGCTGGCCCGTCAGAGCGGACAATCCGCGTCGTTGCCTCTCGCTATCTGGCGCGAGACTTCATCCCTCACGATCTGAGCGTCGGCGCGCGCGGCTTTATCAGCGGCTTCGACGTCATGATTCCTAATCGCCTCGATAAGCGAGTAATGAAAACCGAGGCGTTCGGTGGGAACAGCCTCTTCGTGCATCCGAACGTAGAGCCGCATCACCCGCTGCCCCTGATCGAGAACGGACGTCAACCAGTCCTGATACCAACGATTGCCACCGATCGCGGCGATCTCCAAATGAAAGCGACGGTTCGTTTCGATGACGCCGAAAGGATTGCGCGATTCCACATTCTTCTCGTGTTCGACCTGAATCGCTGCAAGGCGCTCAGCGGCCACCTGCCCACCCCGCTGTGCCGCCAGACGCGCTGTCAGGCGAAACAGCATAGTCTGCGCGTCGAAATAGGCCGGCAGGCTCTCTATATCTAGCCGCGAGACGATCGCCCCGCGATTCTTGAGCAATTGCGCCAAACCTTCGGACGTTAGCCGTACGATAGCTTCACGCACAGGCGAGCGCGAAAGCCCGAATTTCGCGGCGATTTCTCCCTCATCCAACAATTCGCCGGGCGCGCGGCGCAGTTCCAGGATATCCTCGCGCAACGAGGAATAGACGAAATCGACGTTCCCGCCGCGCCGCTGCTTTGAGGGGAGCGTAGTTTCATTCAAGTTTTCTTCTCCCTGTCATCGGCCGTGAGCAAGCATATACCCCCCATCTGCCGTGATAACCTGACCTGTGATATATCCCGAAATCTTATCGTCACAAATTGCGAGAGCCAGTTGTGCAATCTCCTCGTAGTGCCCTTCCCGGCCAAGAGGGATCAGCGTCTCAGCGGCCTTTCGCCGAGCCAGCAGCGACGTCTCGTCCATGGCGCGCCGGCGATCGGACATAACCGCCTCCAGCATGCCTGGGGCAATTGCATTGGCGCGCAAACCCTCGTGCGCGTTGTCCAGCGCGATGGCCTTAGCAAGTTGGATCAACCCAGCCTTCGAGACCGAATAGGCCACCTCGCAAGGGGTAGGAGATAGGCCCGAAACCGATGCCGTGAACAACAATACTCCCTGCCGCCGGGCGATCATTCCCGGCAAAACAGCGCGTGCGAAAAGAAAGGCCGAGGTTAAGTTCACTGCTAAAACACGATCCCACACAGCGAGGCTGGTTTCCGGCACGCCCGCAGCGTCATGCGGGTCGATCCCGGCGGCGTGAAACAGGATGTCGACAGGATAGCAAACTGCCTTTTCGGCCAGACCGGGCTCAGTCACGTCCCCAGCTAGCGCCTGTCCACCCGTCGCCGTCGCGACCCGCCCCAGCCCTTCGGCATTCAGGTCTACAAGGACCAACTCCGCCCCCTCGGCCGCGAAGGCGCTGGCCGTCGCAGCCCCAAGTCCCGACGCGGCCCCCGTTATCAGCACGCGTTTTCCCGCAAAGCGCATCGGATTAGTGCCGAATGATCTTGGACATGAAGGAACGGGTGCGCTCGGCCCGAGGCGCATCGAAGATCTGGGCGGGAGGACCGCTTTCGACCACCCGGCCACCATCCATCATCACCACGCGGTCGGCGGCCTCGCGGATGAAGCCCATCTCATGGCTGACCAGAAGCATGGTGATCCCCTCGCGCGCCAGGGCGTGGATCACGTCCAGTACATCGCGCACCAGTTCCGGATCGAGCGCCGCCGTCACCTCGTCGAGCAGTATCAATTCAGGCTTCAGGGCGAGGGCGCGGGCGATCGCGACACGCTGCTGCTGACCGCCTGATAGTTCGTCCGGATAGGCACACGCCTTGTCTTCAAGACCGATCTTCCGTAGAAGCTCCATCGCTTCGGCCTCGGCTTCTCGCCGATTGCGACCCCGGATCTTCACCGGAGTGATGGTGATATTATCCAACACCGACATATTCTGGAACAGGTTGTACTGCTGGAAAACGATCGCCAAGCGGTCGCGTAGATGCCGCAGCGATGCGGGCTTGCGATAGTCGACGGGATCGCCAGCCAGCGTCACGTTACCGGCCGAGGGCGGCAATAATCCCACCAGCGCGCGCATTAGCGTCGATTTGCCCGAGCCTGAGGGTCCGACGACCCCTACCAGCTCACCTCGCACGACATTGAGATCGACGCCGTTCAGCACGTGGGCCGAACCGTAAGCCGCCTTCAACCCCCGGATCTCAAGATGCGACATGGGTCTAGAGATCCTGCCCGTATTCGCGCACCACAAGGCGCTGGAAGGCTGAAGTATGGGCGAGCGTATCCGCGCGAGTCGGACGATCAGCCCGACCATAGACCGCATTGTAATCGGCCTCGGTCTCGAACCATTGCTCGGCGATCCCGTCCCATTCTGGCTCGGCGGCAGGCTTACCCGCAAGGCCGCTCTCATCGGCGACGCGCAGGTCGACGATATAACGTTTAAGATACGGGGCCTGATCGGCGGCGATGTCTTTCGCGTGATGGTTCAGCCACCAGTCTCCGAATTCCTCCAGCGTGAGATGCGGGGCGCGCTTGAGCAGCCACATGACTTTGATCATCGGAAATCTCCTTTCGGTCTGCGCGACAGACGGTTTTCAAGCCTGCGCCCGAAGTGGGCGAGCGGCCAGGATATGGCGAAATAGGCAAACAGCACCGTGGCCATGACGAGGAACGGGTCGAGGCCACGATTGATCAGGGCCTTGCCAGCGAACATTAGTTCAAACACGCCGGCTTGGCTGGCCAAGGCGGTGTCTTTCACGAACATCACCACGTAGGCGATGGTCGCGGGAAAGATCACCTTCACGGCCTGAGGCAGCACCACCATGCGCATGGCCTGGAAGCGTGAGAAGTTCATCACTTCGGCCGCGTCCATCTGGGTGTGCGGAATGCTCTCGATTCCGGCGCGTACAATCTCGGCCAGATAGGCCGCTGACATAAAGCATATCGCGGTGGCCGCCACCCAAAACATCGGCACGCGAGTGAAGAAGATCTGCGATGCGTAGAGCACCAGAAACAGCGTGACGAGAAAGGGAATACGCCGGAAGATCTCGACATAGACGGTCGCAAGAATCCGCGCCGGCGCCATGAGCCTCCCGCGCCCAGTCCGGACATAGGCCGCAAGGAAGCCGCCGACGAGGCCGATGCCGCAACCGCATATGGTCAGCAGCAATGTCATCCCAAGCCCGCGCAGGAGGAACATCATATTCCCGCCAGTGAAAAGCGCCGCGAGATTATTCACCATCAGAAGACCCTCGCCTTCACGCGAAACATGAGTCGTCCGATCAGAGCCAGGCTAAGACTGGCGACAAAGGTCAGCACGACATAGGTGAATGCGACGACCGAGAAGACCTCGAGCGAGCGCAGGCTGCGCGAGACCACCTCGATGGCGCGGCCGGTCAGTTCGTCGACGCCGACTAGCGAGGCCATGGACGTGCCGAGCATCACGAAGATGAAAAAGTTGGCGAGCGCCGGATAAACCGTTTTCATTACATGCGGTGCGATCACATAGCACACAGTCTGAAAGGTGGACATGCCAAGCGTCTCGGCTGCATCCAGTTCAGCCTGGCGGACAGACTCGATGCCTCCACGCTGGATCTCGGCCAGATATCCCGAAGTGATGGCGATGAAGCCGATCAGCGTGACTTGGTAGCCGCCCAGCAAAACTCCCCAGGCAGGCAAGCCGTTGAACAGGAAGAAAAGCACTACGAAGAGCGGCGAGTTGATCGTCAGCGTGACCCATGCGGACGCCAGTACGCTCAATACGGGCTTGCCGCTCAGTTTCATGAGCGCAAGGAAAAGCCCGAGCGGCATGGCGATGAGGAAGACTGTGAATGTGATCCACAGCGTCGGCCATATTCCGGCCAGTATCCAGGGGATGTCCTCAGCAATCTGCCCGAAGTTGAAGCTGTAACTCATGGTGAGCCTTTCGCGCGACACCGCCTGTTGGCAGGCGGCGTCGCGACATTGGGATCAGAAAACCGGATCGACGGGAACGGGGCGAGGATTGGGCGCGCCATACCATTTCGCCCAGTATTCCTGGGTTTTCCCGCTCGAATGCATATCGGCAAGCACAACATTTAGGAAGTTCTTGAGCCCCTCCTCGCCTCGCGGCACACCAATGCCGCACCACGCCGAATAGATTTCCGAGTCGATGATCTTCCACTTCACATCGGGATATTGCTTGGTGAAGGCGAGCATCGTGTCGATGATATCGACGATGGCGGTGGCACGGCCTTGTGCTACGGCACGCACCTGATCAGCCGGACTATCGTAGAGATCGACCTTCGCTTGAGGTAGCCTTTCGCGCACCATGTCCGTCGTCCAGTAACCGCGCCCAGTTGCCAGTGTATTTCCGGTGGCGTTCAGTTGGGTCCAGTCGGCGATGTCGTTTTCTTCCCTCGTCACGACCAGAACGGATTCTGAATGAAGCGGTATAGTATAATCGATCAACAGCGCGCGTTCCGGCGTCCGGGTCAGCGCGCCCAGCGAAATGTCGATCTGCCCCGATTGCAGGTAAGGCACGCGCTGCGCGGTGGTCAGCGGCACGATCTCGACCTTCACCTTCATGATGCCGGCGATATGGTTGGCGACGTCGATGTCGAAACCTTCATATTCGCCGTCGTTGTTCAGGGCGGCCATGGGCGGCTGATCGGCGTAAGTGCCAACGCGCAGAACACCGCTCGAGATGATTTCTTCCAGCGAGCGCGCTTCGCCCTTTGCTGAGCCCAGTGCGACGAACCCAAGCGCTGCTGCAGCGACCAGGCGTGAAATCCGTTTAAACATAGCTTCCTCCTTGCTAGTGTTAATGTGCGGGTTGCGAGTTCAGACGGCGAGAAACCCCCCATCCGCCCGAATCGTGCTGCCTGTGGAAAATCCTGCGAGCGGGCTGGCCAACCACAAGCAAGCGG
>JBIQHO010000227.1:0-5787 GCA_044508545.1 Bradyrhizobiaceae bacterium
CGATCATGGCATCTCAATTCAGCGTCGCCGTTATCGTCGGCAGCCTTCGCAAGGAAGCGTTTTCCCTGAAAATCGCCAAGGCTTTGACGAAGCTTGCGCCATCCTCGCTTCAGCTCGACGTCATTACCCTCAACGGATTGTCGTTCTACAACCAGGATCTCGAGGCTACGCCGCCGGCCGATTGGGTAAGTTTTCGCGACCGCGTCAGGAAAGCGGATGCCGTCCTGTTCGTGACGCCCGAATACAATCGGTCCGTTCCCGGCGTTCTGAAAAACGCCATCGATGTCGGATCACGCCCCTACGGACAGAGCGTCTTCGACGGCAAGCCCGGCGGTGTCATCAGCAATTCACCGGGCGCCATCGGCGGGTTCGGCGCCAACCATCATCTGCGCCAATCGCTGGTATTCCTCAACGTGCCGGTGCTGCAGCAGCCGGAGGCCTATGTCGGCGGCATCGGCGATGCGTTCGACGAAAAAGGCGAACTGGTCAAGGCGCCCTTGCGGGAGTTTCTTGAAGCCTACATCAAGGCCTTCGCCGCCTGGGTCGCGCAGCAGAAGAAATAGGAGCCTGCGCGAGGACCGGCCGTTAGCGAAGCCTTAACCGCGCGGCCGCATCGTCCGGCCATGGTCTCGCGTTCCCGACTCAAATCGCTGCTCACCGGGCTTGCCCTCTACACGATGGCGGCGATGATCGTCGGCTATTTCGGCGTCAACGCCTATACCGGCAAGTACGGGTTGAATGCCCGGCAGGAGCTTGACCAGGAGATCGTGGCGCTGACCTCAGAACTGGCGCGGCTGAAGGTGGAGCGTGCCGAGGGCGAGAAGCGGGTCGCGCTCCTGCGCTCGAGCGGAATCGACCCCGACATGCTCGACGAGCGCGTCCGCTTCCAACTCGACTACGCCAACCCGCGCGATCTCGTCCACGTCATCCGCCCGAAATAACCGAGGGCGGAAGCCCCTTGCGCGTGATTGCGTGCAACCGCGAAAAGCTGCCGTCTAATTTCAAAAACGTTCCTTTTTCGGTCACGGAATTTCGCTGACGCTGCAATGCGGAAGCCGCGCGCATCAATTTGATCACGCGCTTTCAAGGTTGTGCGAGTTGAGCTAGAGAAGGTGATCCTTCCCGCATCCGGATTTGACATGGCCGCATCCAAGAAAAGCGTCGCGCAGGCAGCAGACAACGGCTCGGAGAGCGGGTCGCCCCCCGCGTTCACGCGCGAGCAGGACCTTCAAGCCTTGCGCGACATGCTGCTGATCCGCCGTTTCGAGGAAAAGGCCGGCCAGCTCTACGGAATGGGTGCGATCGGCGGCTTCTGCCATCTCTACATCGGTCAGGAAGCGATCGTGGTCGGGATGCAGATGACGCTCGGAAAGGGCGATCAGGTCATCACCGGGTACCGCGACCATGGCCACATGCTGGCCTGCGGCATGGATGCCAAGGGCGTGATGGCCGAACTGACCGGACGCCGCGGCGGCTATTCCAAGGGCAAGGGCGGCTCCATGCACATGTTCAGCAAGGAGAAGCACTTTTACGGCGGCCACGGCATCGTCGGCGCGCAGGTGTCGCTCGGAACCGGCCTTGCCTTCGCCAACCGCTACCGCGGCAACGACCGCGTCAGCCTAGCTTACTTCGGAGACGGGGCGGCCAACCAGGGCCAGGTCTACGAGAGCTTCAACATGGCCGAGCTGTGGAAGCTCCCGGTGGTCTACATCATCGAGAACAATCGCTACGCCATGGGCACCTCGGTGACGCGCTCGTCGGCGCAGACGGATTTCTCCAAGCGCGGCGTGTCCTTCAACATTCCCGGCGAGCAGGTCGACGGCATGGACGTCCGCGCCGTGAAGGCGGCGGGCGACAGGGCGGTGAAGTGGTGTCGCGAGGGCAACGGCCCCTATATCCTGGAAATGCAGACCTACCGTTATCGTGGCCACTCGATGTCCGATCCGGCGAAGTACCGCACGCGCGAGGAAGTCGACAAGGTGCGGCACGATCAGGACCCGATTGAACAGGTCCGCAACCGGCTGCTGGCGGACAAGGTCGCAGAGGACGAGCTGAAGAAGATCGATGCCAAGGTGCGGGAGATCGTCAATATGGCCGCGGACTTCGCGCAGAACGATCCGGAGCCTGACGCATCCGAACTTTACACCGATATTTACCGCTAAGCGCGCAAGCTTTTTTCCGGAGCGATCATGCCAATCCAAGTTCTGATGCCCGCGCTTTCGCCGACGATGGAGAAGGGCAACCTCGCCAAGTGGCTGAAGAAAGAGGGCGAGGCGGTGAGGTCCGGCGACGTCATTGCCGAGATCGAGACCGACAAGGCCACCATGGAGGTCGAGGCGACCGACGAGGGCACGCTCGGCAAGATCCTGATTCCGGAAGGCACTAACGATGTCGCGGTGAACACGCCGATCGCGACCATTCTCGCGGATGGGGAGAGCGCCGCCGATCTCGGCAAGGCGGAGGCGCCCAAGGCCGCCAGGATGCCCGCTCAGGATGTGTCCAGCGAGGTCGCCGAAGCCCGCGCGCCGGTCGGCGAGGGCAAGCCGATGATCTCGGATCCCAAGCGACCTGCCGGCACTGCGGAAATTCCCGAGGATCCCGACATTCCCGCCGGCACCGAGATGGTGACGATGACCATCCGCGAGGCATTGCGCGACGCCATGGCCGAGGAAATGCGCCGCGACGGCGACGTTTTCCTGATGGGCGAGGAAGTCGCCGAATATCAGGGCGCCTACAAAGTCTCGCAGGGCCTTTTGGAGGAGTTCGGCGCGCGGCGCGTGATCGACACCCCGATCACCGAGCATGGCTTTGCCGGCGTCGGCGTCGGCGCGGCGTTTGCCGGCCTGAAGCCGATCGTCGAGTTCATGACCTTCAACTTCGCGATGCAGGCAATGGATCAGATCATCAATTCCGCCGCCAAGACGCTCTATATGTCCGGCGGACAGATGGGTTGCTCCATCGTGTTTCGCGGCCCCAACGGCGCGGCCGCGCGCGTCGCCGCCCAGCACAGTCAGGATTATTCGGCGTGGTATTCGCAAATCCCGGGGCTGAAGGTGATCGCGCCGTATTCCGCCGCGGATTACAAGGGACTTTTGAAAGCCGCGATCCGCGATCCCAATCCGGTGATCTTCCTCGAGAACGAAATTCTTTACGGGCACACCGGTCCGGTGCCGAAGCTCGACGACTATGTGCTGCCGATCGGCAAGGCGCGGATCGCGCGCGCCGGCCAACACGTCACGCTGGTCTCGTGGTCGAACGGCATGACCTATGCGCTGAAGGCGGCCGATGAACTCGCGAAGGAGGGTATCGAGGCCGAGGTCATCGACCTGCGCACGCTGCGCCCGATGGATACCGACACCATCGTGGCCTCGGTGCGGAAGACCGGCCGCGCGGTGACCGTGGAGGAGGGCTGGCAGCAGTCCGGCCTGGGCGCCGAGATCGTCGCGCGCATCATGGAGCATGCGTTCGATTATCTCGACGCGCCGGTGATGCGCGTTTCCGGCAAGAACGTGCCGATGCCGTATGCGGCCAATCTCGAAAAGCTGGCGCTGCCGTCGATTGCCGAAGTCGTCGAGGCGGCGAAGGCCGTCTGCTATCGCTGAGCGGGGCTGACATCATGCCGATCAACATCCTGATGCCTGCTTTGTCGCCGACGATGGAGAAGGGCAACCTTGCCAAGTGGCTCAAGAAGGAGGGCGACAAGGTCAGGTCCGGCGACGTCATCGCCGAGATCGAGACCGACAAGGCGACCATGGAAGTTGAGGCGGTGGACGAGGGCACCATCGCGAAGATTCTCGTGCCGGAAGGCACGCAGGACGTGCCGGTCAACAATGTGATCGCGGTGCTCGCCGGCGAAGGCGAGGACGTGAAGGCGGCGGCGAGCGGCGGCGGGACCTCGCCACCAAAGGCCGAAGCGAAAAACACCCCCTCACCCCAGCCCTCTCCCCAGAGGGGAGAGGGGGCAGGCAGTGCTGGGGCGGCGGCATCGGTTGCGAGAACCGAAACGGCGAGACTTGCTCCGTCACCTCTCCCCGCCGGGGAGAGGTCGACTGCGAAGCAGTCGGATGAGGGGGTGGGCAGTGCGTCTGGGAAGCCGTCAACGCCACAAGCCAACGGCCACGCCCGCATCTTCTCGTCTCCGCTGGCGCGGCGGCTGGCGAAGGAAGCTGGCATCGAGCTTGCCCGCATCGAAGGCAGCGGCCCGCATGGCCGCGTCGTCGCGCGCGACGTGGAGCAGGCGAAATCGGGCAAGGGGCTGAAGGCACCGGCGGCTGCGCCCGCAGGCGCGCCGTCGATTGCGCCCGCGATGTCCGACAAGCAGGTCCTGTCGCTGTTCGAGGACGGTTCCTACGAGATCGTGCCGCACGACAATATGCGCCGCACGATCGCACAGCGCCTGACGGCCTCGATACAGACCATTCCGCATTTCTACCTGACGATGGACTGCAACATCGGCAGGCTGCTTGCCGCGCGCGAGGACATCAATGCGTCCGCGCCGAAGGACAAGGAGAAGAAGCCGCTCTACAAATTGTCGGTCAACGACTTCGTCATCAAGGCGATGGCGATTGCGTTGCAGCGCGTGCCGAATGCCAATGTGAGCTGGACCGAAAGCGGCATGCTTAAACACAAGCACTCCGACATCGGCGTGGCGGTGGCGATGCCGGGCGGGCTGATCACGCCGATCATCCGCAAGGCCGAGACAAAAACGCTCTCGGCGATTTCATCTGAAATGAAAGACTTCGCCGCGCGGGCGCGGGCGCGGAAACTCAAGCCAGAGGAATATCAGGGCGGCACCACGGCCGTGTCGAACCTCGGCATGTACGGCATCAAGGATTTCACTGCCGTCATCAACCCGCCGCATGCCACCATCCTCGCAGTCGGCGCCAGCGAGGAGCGCGCGGTCGTGCGGGGCGGCAAGATCGAGGCGGCGCACATCATGAGTGTGACGCTGTCCTGCGATCACCGCGCGGTCGATGGCGCGCTCGGCGCGGAGCTGATCGGCGCGTTCAAGACGCTGATCGAGAACCCCGTGATGATGATGGTGTAGGATCTTCTTTTCCTCTCCCGCAACGGAGAGGAAACGGGGAGCCAGACAAACTCACTTCGGAATAGCGAATATTTATGCCTGACACCTCCTTCGACGTCATCATCATCGGCTCCGGTCCCGGCGGCTACGTCACCGCGATCCGCGCGGCGCAACTCGGCTTCAAGACCGCGATCGTCGAGAAGCAGTATCTCGGCGGCATCTGCCTCAACTGGGGTTGCATCCCGACCAAGGCGCTGCTCCGCTCGGCGGAAATCTATCATTACATGCAGCACGCCAAGGATTATGGCCTGTCCGCCGAGAAGGTGAGCTACGACCCCAAGGCGGTGGTGCAGCGCTCGCGCGGCGTCTCCAAGCGCCTCAACGACGGCGTCGGTTTCCTGATGAAGAAGAACAAGGTCACCGTGATCTGGGGCGAGGCGTCGATCGATGCGCCCGGCAAGATCACGGTAAAGAAGTCGGCCGTCGATGCGCCGAAGGGCGCGCAGGGCGAGGGCAGCTATCAGGCCAGGCACATCATCCTCGCCACCGGCGCGCGGCCGCGCGCGCTGCCGGGACTTGAGGGCGACAAGAAGCTGGTCTGGACCTATTTCGAGGCCATGGTGCCGGAGCGGATGCCGAAGTCGCTGCTGGTGGTCGGCTCGGGCGCCATCGGCATCGAGTTCGCCTCGTTCTTCCGCACCATGGGGAGCGAGGTCACGGTGGTCGAGGTGCTGCCGCAGGTGCTGCCGGTCGAGGACGCC
>JBIQHO010000228.1:0-5782 GCA_044508545.1 Bradyrhizobiaceae bacterium
CTCGACGCCGGTCGGCCTGATGACATTCATTGCCGAGATGCGGCGCTTGTCGGGAGGTAAGCCGGTCGGCTTCAAGCTCTGCATCGGGCACAAATGGGAATTCCTCGCCATCTGCAAGGCGATGCTGCAAACCGGAATCTATCCCGATTTCATCGTCGTCGACGGCAAGGAGGGCGGCACCGGCGCCGCGCCGCTGGAATTCATGGATCACCTCGGCATGCCGATGCGCGAGGGCGTCAACTTCGTCCATAATGCGCTGATCGGCATCAACGCACGCGACCGGATCAGGATTGGCGCGTCCGGCAAGGTCGCCACCGGATTCGACGTCGCGCGCGCCATGGCGCTCGGCGCCGACTGGTGCAACTCGGCGCGCGGCTTCATGTTCGCGCTTGGCTGCATCCAGTCGCTGAACTGTCACACCGACCGCTGTCCGACCGGAATCGCCACGCAGGATCCCTCGCGCAGCCGCGCATTGGTGGTGCCGCATAAGCTCGAGCGGGTCTACAACTATCATCGCGCCACGCTGCTTGCGCTCACCGAGCTGATCGCCGCGGCGGGACTGGAGCATCCGAGGGAGTTGCGCCCGGTCCATTTCTCGCAGCGCGTATCGAATACCGAGGTGGCGTCGTTTGACACGCTTTATCCGACGTTGCGGCGAGGGGAACTGCTTGACGGCACCACCGATCCGCGCTTCCGCGATGCCTGGGCGCGGGCTCAGGCGGATTCATTCGCGCCGGCGGGGTAAAGTCGCGGCCTTGCCCCGGACGCGATGCAACGCGAAGCGTTGCTTCGCAGAGCCGGGACCGTTTGAACTGTGTGCGGCGGTCCCGGTTCTGCGAAGCGGCATAAAGAAGCCGCACCGCGCCCGGGACACTTGCTCCCTTCAAAACTCCCCGTGCAGGCGTCCGGAAAACACATGCACCGGGCCGCGGTCGGCGTTGTAGGCGGGGTTCGAAATGAACTGATAGTCCGCGGTCAACGTGAACCGTTTGTCCAGCGCGTAGGCATAGTAGGCTTCCAGCACGCGCTCGCGGCGGTAGTTGAGCTGGCCGTCGCCGATGAGGACGCCGAGGCCGCCGGCGGCGATGAAGTCGCGGTGATCCCGTGACAGCGCGTTGATCGCGCCGCCGAGACCGATCACGTCGTCCGGCCTGCTCCAGCGCGCGCCCTTGATCGAGGCGCCGAGCGCGAGGCTGGCGTCGATGTCGGTGAACGCCATGATCTCGGTCTTGCCGTCGTTCCAGCTCCAGCGGCCGAACAGCCCGATGTCGTCGGTGACCGCCTGCTCGACGTTGACGACGTAGCCGTACTTGATGCGCCCTGCGCGGGTCTGCGAGATGTCGAGGTTGAAAGCCGGATTGTTCAGCGTGTCGCGATAGCTGCCCATATAGGCGCTGTTGATCCAGCCGATGGTGCGGAGCTTGCCGGGCTGGTCGAACAGGGAATAGCGCGTCTCAAGTTCCAGCACATACTCACCGCGCTGGAACAGGCGGGTGTCGAAGCTGTTGGAGTTCGATTCCGAATCCATCAGGAAATAGCCGCCGCGCAGCGCCCAGCGTTTCTGGTTCAGCTCCGCCGTCACGCCGTAGGTGAGACCGAGCCTGTCAGCGGAATAGTCGAAGGCGCCCGGCGCCCACAGCGACCAGTTCATGAAGTCCTTGCGGGTGTCCTTGGCATAGGCGTTTCCATCGAACACATCGGTGACGGCGAATTTGCCGACCTGCAGCGTCAGCCGCGAGACATCAGCCTTGCCCGGCAATTGCGTGGGTCCGCTGGCAAGCTCCTCCTGCTCGCCGCCGAATCCGAAGGTCTGGCGCACGAACAGCCGCGACGTGTTGTAGTGCGGATAAGGGAAGTCGGACTTTTGCGCTTCGCCGCTCGGGAAGCCTGCGACGCCGACGGTATCGCTGAGGCCGAAACCCTGAAGCAGCTCGGGGTTGTAATAGACCTCGCCGCCGTCCCACAGCCGGGCGTTCAGAAACAGGCTGTTGCTCCAGCTCGCCTGATATTGCGCGGCCGGACTCAGGCTGTTGGGTCCGCTGTAGAGCGCGGGGAAGGATGGATAGCCCTGGCCGAGATAGGTGGTCTGGCCGTGAATCTCCCAGCGCTCGGATTCCGGATCGGTCGGCGGCTTCATCGATGACTCGGGGATGGAGCCAAATCCGTCGAGCTTGCGGTTGAGGCCGATGCGGAACGACTGGAAGTCCATGGTCGCGGCATATTGCGCGCCCGATGGAAACCGGACGTTGGTCTTGTCAAAGTGATAGGAGAAAAATTCGAGCTGCGCGCTCCAGTGCGGCGCAAAGGCATAGTCCAGCCCGCCGCCGGCGACCCAGCCAAGCCGGGCGTCCAGCAATTTCTCCTGATCGCCCGGCGGCAGGTTGTTCAGATAGCGTTCGCCTGTGAAGGCAACACCGCCGCTGGCATAGGCCAGCCAGGGGCCTGTCGCATAGCCGATCCGTCCGCGCGCCGATCCGATGACGTCCCATTGGTGGGTGACGTCGGAGCGCGCGGTGGCGAGATTTGAGACAATCGAATTGGACTCGATGTAGCTTGGAAATGAGACGTCGGCTTCGAGGCCGAGCAACAGGCCTGAGGGAAGCTGGAGATTGTAGCCGGCCTGGACGCCGCCGATGATGCCGCCGAAATCATTGCGGCCGATAGTCGGCGCAGGGTCGATGAGCGACGCCGCCGACCGGCCGCCACCAAACCCGGCATGCGCGCCAATATAGAGGCCGGTCCAGTCGAAGGCGGTCAGGGGGTGGCGCGTTTCGACCGCGGGCAGGTCCGCCGCGCGCGCAAACTCTTTCTGCGCCAGCAGGCTTGCCGCCAGGCCGGCGAGGACGCATGTCGCGCGTCCTAACGCTTGCACCGGCCGCACGGGACCAAATTTCTTCCGCCGAACCCCTGTCACAACTTTCATCCGCCAAGCCGACGCAAAACCACCGAGTGGGACGTGGTTGCTGCTGCCGCCGACATTATTGCAACTAATTCGCAATAGCAACTACTATCAAGTGGCCTGCAGGGAAACGCCACCAATCCAGAAATCTCATCCGGGTATGACGGGGGTGCGACGGGATTTGCCTGCGATGCCGTGCAGGAAGGTCAAAAACCATGGGTTTGCGGGTGGGCGGCGGATTGGACATGGTTGCCGAATGCGTCGCGTTGGTGGCGTCGGCAAAACTGTCGCGGTCGCTGCCGAAGTGGTCAGCCCCGATCACGCGGACCGTCTGTCAGCAGCGCCGGATCGAACCTCGCCATGTCGGCCAGCAATTCGCAGAACGCGCGTGCGCCGTGTTCGAGCAGCCGTTCGCCCTTTTCCGCGGACGCCTGCGTCGCATCGCCCACGGCGCCGCTCGGATGGAGGTCCTGCGCCTGCCAGGCAAACGGCGCCGGCCGCTGCGTGCCGAGCCAGCGGTAGGTCTTTTCGATTGCGATGCTCGCGGGCCGGAAATTTGCGATCCTGTCGCGGCGCACCTGTTCCGGGTAGCGCGCCAGCATGATCGAGGTTTCAACCGCACCGCCGTGGATGCCGTGACGCAATTCCGCCGCATCGAACAGTCCGTCCGGCACGCCGAAGCGCGACCACGCGGTGGTGACCGCGAGCATCCGATGCCGCGCACGCAGGTCCTGCGCCACCATCGTCATCGCCGCGCTGTTGCCGCCGTGACTGGACACCATCACGATTTTTCGAATCCCGCGCCGCGCCACCTCTTCGCCCAGCGCCGTCCAGGCCGTCAGCGCCGCCTCGCTGGTCAATGTCTGCGTGCCCGGAAAATCGGCGTGCTCGGTTGAAATACCGATCCGTTGCACCGGCAGAACGGTCGCGGGGATGTCCTGCGGCAGCAATTCGCGAAGGTGCGCGAGATAGGCTTCCGCGATCAGCACGTCGGTCGAAAGCGGCAGATGCGGACCGTGCTGCTCGGTCGCCGCCAGCGGCAGCACCGCGATCCAGTTCGCGGCCGCGCCGGGCGGCACGTCGGGCCAGGGGATGGCGAGCCAGTCGAAAGGGGGTGTCCGGATCATATCACGCAGCGTTTCATCGAGCCGGAATGCGGGCTATAGCGTTTGCGGGCGAAGCATGTCCTCGGGCAGCCAGGGTTCGCGCCGATCCCGGTCGCCTCCTGATCATGAGCCAGAACGATCGAGAGAGTCCAATGATGCGTCTTGCCCTTCTGCTGCGAACGTTAACGGCCGGACTGGTGCTGGCGCTCGGCCTCACCGCGGGCGCGGCGGCCGGGCCGGCGCTGGACAAGGTCTCCTTTGGCACCAACTGGGTCGCCGAGGGCGAGCACGGCGGCTTCTTTCAGGCGCTGGCCGACGGCACCTACAAGAAATACGGCCTCGACGTGACCATCGTGCCGGGCGGCCCCAACGTCAATAACCGGGTGCTTTTGATTTCCGGCAAGCTGGATTTCTTCATGACCGCGAACACGCTGCAATCATTCGATGCGGTTGCCAACAACGTGCCGGTCGTCGCGGTCGCCGCCATGTTCCAGAAGGATCCGCAGGTTTTTCTCGCGCATCCTGAATCGAAGGTGACGAAAATCGAGGACCTGAAGCCGCTCACTCTGTACGTCTCCAAGGAAGGCATCGCGAGCTACTTCCAGTGGCTCAAATCGGAGTATGGTTTCAGCGGGGAGAAGGTCAAACCCTATACCTTCAACGCGCAGCCTTTTCTGGCCGACAAGAACAGCGCGATGCAGGGCTACGTCACCTCGGAACCGTTCGCGGTGGAGAAGCGGGCCGGTTTCAAGCCGACCGTGATTCTGCTCGCGGATGCCGGTTTCAACCCGTATTCGACCCTGATCGAGACCCGCCGTGATCTGGTCGAGCACAAGCAGGACCTCGTGCAGCGCTTCGTCGACGCCTCGATCGTCGGCTGGTATACTTATCTGTACGGCGACAACACGGCCGGCAATGCCATGATCAAGAAGCTCAATCCCGAAATGACCGATGATCTCCTGGCCTATTCGGTGGCGAAGATGAAGGAGTATGGCATCGTCGATTCCGGCGACTCCTTGCGCGACGGCATCGGCGCCATGAGCGATGCGCGCTACGCGAGCTTCTTCGACAAGATGGTGCGGGCAGACGTGGTGCGCCGGGACATCGATTTCCGCAAGGCCTATACGCTGCAGTTCGTCAACAAGGGCGTTGGTCTCGACTTGAAACCCGAGAACTTGCGGCCCGAGAAATAAAATCCGGTGCCGATGACAGAATCCGCTTCAGCGCTCTCCGAAGCCGGCACGGGTTCGCGCGCGGGCGATGCCGTGATCCTGAAGGGCGTCACGAAACGCTACAACGGCGGCGTGGCGGCGCTGGGACCACTCGATTTCAATGTGCGCAAGGGTGATTTCGTGTCGCTGCTCGGGCCGTCCGGCTGCGGGAAATCGACCGCGCTGCGGATCATCGCCGGCTTGAGCGCGCCGACCTCCGGCACGGTTCATGTTGCCGGCGGCGGCCGCTCTATCGGCTTCGTGTTTCAGGAGCCCACCCTGATGCCATGGGCCAGCGTGCGCGACAACGTGGCGCTGCCGCTGAAGCTTGCGCGCCGTTCACGCCCGGACATCGAGGGACATGTCGAGCCCGCGCTGGCGCGGGTCGGGTTAGCCGAATTCGCGACCGCCTATCCGCGCGAACTCTCCGGCGGCATGAGGATGCGGGTGTCGCTGGCGCGCGCGCTCGTCACCGATCCGGATATTCTCTTGATGGACGAACCATTTGCGGCGCTCGACGAGATCACCCGCTTCCGCCTCAACAACGACCTGCTGGCGCTGTGGCG
>JBIQHO010000229.1:0-5762 GCA_044508545.1 Bradyrhizobiaceae bacterium
TTCCGCGCGGATGACGTCGTCGGCAATATCGCCCCGCGCCCCGCGCTATTCTTTCATACGGCGGATGACGGCATCACGCCCACCGAGCAGTCGATCAGAATGTTCGAGAAGGCGGGGCAGCCCGCCGAATTGATGCTGGTCACCGGCACCTCGCATTTTCCGCTGGCTCCGGAGGATGCCCCGCGTACGAAGATGATGATCAAGGGATGGCTGGATAAGTTCTTCCCGTGCCAGCCGGCGAACTGACATGAGCGACGTTCCAATCATCGTCGAGGCGGATTCGCTGCGCGACTATGCGCGGCAACTGCTGCAGGCTGGTGGCTTTCGTCCCGACGATGCCGCGGCTTCGGCGGACCTCCTGGTGTGGGCCAATCTGCGCGGGGTCGATTCGCATGGTGTGCTGAGAATTCCGCGCTATGTCGAGATGGTCGAGCAGGGCCAGATCAACCCGGACGCGGAGCCACGCATCATTCGTGAGCATGGCGCCGTGGCGGTTGCCGATGCCGGCCTCGCCCCGACGACGTCCGGGATGACGGTCGTCTGCGAAAAGGCCGTCGAGATCGCCCGCAGGTTGGGAGTCGGGGTCTGCGCCGCGCGCAGGATCACCCATGCCGGTGCGATCGGCTATTTCGCCAAACGTGTCACCGATGCCGGCATGGTCGGGCTGGTCGTCACGGCATCCAGGCCGTTGATGGCATATCCCGGTGCCCGGGGAGAGGCGATTTCGACGAATCCGATCGCGATCGGCGCGCCGTGTGGCGCCGGCAGGGAACCTATCGTTCTCGACATGTCCACGGCAGCGGTGGCGTTCGGAAAGATCATGGCGGCGCGCGATGCCGGCAAGCCTCTTTCTCCGGGGTGGGCAGTCGATGCGCAGGGCCGGATGACGACCGACGCGGCACAGGTCGATGCGCTTCTGCCGATGGCAGGCTACAAGGGGGCAGGCCTTTCCCTGATGATCGAGATCCTCGCGAGCGTCCTTTCAGGGAATCCCATTATCGCGACGGCGCTTGAAGGCGGCCGTCCGGAGGGATTCAACGGGTTGGTGGTCGCTCTCGATCCTGTTGCTTTCGGCACTCCGGAAATCATTCTCGCAGAAGTGGCGCGGCTGGCCGATGCCCTCCATGCATTGCCGCCGGCAGAGGGTGGCGGTGCCGTGCTGTTGCCGGGCGAGCGCGGCAGTCGCGAGGCGGCGAACCGCGATCGCGACGGCATTCCCGTAGCAGCGGGGACGATGCGCAACCTGGACCGGCTGGCCGCGAAACTGGGGGTCCGTCGCCCGGCATCAATCGATGTCGTCGCCTAGATCCGACGCCAGTCGGCCTGCCGTAGTGAATGCTGCATCCGACTCTCCCAATCGCATGACGGGTTTCAGGATGTGCGAAGGTTCGTGCCGGGCTCTTTTCGGCGGAGTACATTTCGTAATCAGGTTGATTGCAATGTTGCAAGTTAGATTTTCGTAATTTTATTGACTAAACGAAAATACCGAAATATCGTTCCTGCGAACTTGCATGCGATCGGGAGGTGGGCATGAAAGTGGGCCTCAATACATATGGCTACACCTACCGGGAGAGTGTCCTCGACACGATCCCGCGCCTCGCCCGGACGGCCGGGGTCGACAACTTCGAGATCCTCGCCTCGCCCGGGCATTGCTGGCCAATATCCGCTGCCGAACGCCGCGAGCTTGCTGCTGTGATCAATGGCGAAGGCGTCGAGGTGAGTGCGCTCAACCTGCGGGCCTCCGACCACAACCTTGTCAGCGACTATTCCGATGCGCAGGCGCTGGCGCTGGGCCACTACCGGATGCTCGCGACCGCGGCAGCTGCAGCGCGGATACCCTACATCGTCGTTGTTCCGGGGCGGACGTCATCGATCCTTTCGGAAACCTTCCCGATATTGCGCGATCGCTTCATCAAGGTGATCCGCGACCTGAACGCGCAGGCGCGCGACGAAGGCGTGGGCATATTGCTTGAGAACGTCCCGCTCGGATTTCTCGGCGACACCGACTCTCTGGTCCGGATGGTCGAGGAACTCGGTGAGCCGAACATCAACATTGTGCTTGATGCCGCCAATGCGGCGTTTCTCGGCGAGGATTTCAGGCGTTCCTATGAGCACGCGGCGGATTTCGTCCGCATGGTCCACCTCTCCAACACGACCACGAACAAGTTGAAGCACAATGTCTTCGATGCTGGAACCGCTCCGATCGCGGATATACTCAGATTCATCTGCCAATCTGGGCGCATGGAATATGTAAATGTCGAGGTTGTCGGTGATGAGAGCGAAATAATATCGAATTTTAGAACGGCAAGATCGACAATAAACAACAGATAAGGAGGAAAAATTGAATAAGATACTTCGGATCGCATGTTCGCTTGCATTGATGGTCTCAGCGAGTGCGGCGAATGCCGACATTGTTTTCCGCGCTGCCCCGAGCGAGCCGGCTCCTTTCATCTCCAACATCGTTCTTTACAAGAACTTCGGCGAGTTCCTGAAGGATGAGTCCGGCGGCGAACTGTCGATACAGGTGATCGGTCCGGAAATCGCCGACGGTCGCGGCATGAAGTCCGCTCTCGACTCCGGCCTGATCGACATCGGCAACCTCCTGCCGCTGATGCAGCCTTCGGCATTGCCGCAGACTGCCAGCATGGGCGAACTGGCGATGGCCGGAACCAACCCGCAGGCGATCGCGGCCGCGATGACGGACTACATCCTCAACTGTGCCAAGTGCGTCGCCGAATTCGACAAGAACGGCTGGGTGTTCGTCGGCTCCAACTCGACCGACATCTACGTGCTCGCGACCACCAAGCCGGTGCGGACGCTCGCCGACCTGCAGGGCATGCGCATCCGCAGCCCCGGCGCGCCCTATGCCCGTTGGGCCGAGTCGGTTGGCGCCGCGCCGGTCTCGATCCCGTTTTCCGAGACCTATGAGGCGATGACGCAGGGCGTAATCGACGGCGCGATGGTGTCGGTGAATGCGCTCGTCGACATGCGGCTCATGGACGTCGCGAAATACGTCATCGAAATCCCGCTCGGCGCCTATACGCCGACCTCGAATTTCACGGTCCGCAAGGCCGCGTGGAACAAGATGACCGACGACCAGAAGCGCGTCTTCATCCGTGCGGCCGATAGGTCCAGCACAGCCTATGTCCAGGTCGGCTATCTCGACTCGGCGGTTCGCGCGCGCAAGGCGTCAGCCGACAAGGGCATCGAGTTCATCGTGCCCGAGGAGGAGGTGCTCAAGCACACCCGGGACTTCGTTGCCTCGCAGATCGAGCACATCCCCGATCTGATGAAGAATGACTACGGGATCGAGGACGGTGCCGAGAAGGTTTCCTCCTACGTCTCGCTTCTCGAAAAGTGGGTTCCTTTCGTCGAAGAAGCCGCCGGCGACTGGGAAAAGCTCGCCGCGCGCCGTTACGAGCAGATCTGGAACAAGGTCGACCTCGCAACCTACGGCAAATAGAGCCGATCGAACGTCAAAAATGCGCAGCCCGAACCGAACAGGAATTGGGAAATGACAAAATTCTTCTCCACGGCCTGTTTTGTCCTGGGCTGCGCGTTCATCTTTCTCCTGCTGACGCAGCTCAATATGGAAATCTTTTCCAGATCGGTGTTCAACTATTCCATCCCGCTCAGCGTCGACCTGATCATACGCTACTACATGGTCGGCCTGTCGTTCATCGCGCTTCCGCTTGTCGAGATGCAGAAGAAGATGATCACGGCCGGAATTCTCCAGGCGCTGCTTCCCCAAAAGGCGATCGGCATGATTGGTCTGGTCATCGATGCGGTCAGCCTGACCGTCTACATCGCCCTTACCTACTACACCTTCCTGTTCGCCTGGACGCACTACGAGGAACGCAGCTTCATCATGTCGTCGACCGCCAAACTGGTCACATGGCCGAGCTACTTCATCATTCCCATAGCCTTCGCGGTCACCGCGGCGATCGTGCTGGAGCGATTGCTGGCGACCGTCCGCTCGCATCGGTCGGCGGCGTAGTTCGTATCGGTTCGGAGACGCAAGAATGTTTGAAGGACTGATATATTTCGCGCTGCTGCTGGGGTTGATGTTCTCCGGTATTCCGGTCGCTCTGTCGCTGATCCTGACCGCGTTCATCGGCATCTCGCTGACGGTCGGCGTGGACCCTGCGGTGCGCATCATCGCGACCGTGCCCTACGACTTCGCCTCCTCCTGGACAATGTCGTCGATCCCGATGTTCCTCCTGATGGGCTACGTCGCCTATTACTGCCGGCTCACCGACGGTGTCTTCAACGTGGCGAAACTGTTCTTCGCCCGCGTGCCTGGCGGGCTGGCCATCTCCGGCGTGTTCGCCTGCACGGGATTCGCCACGGTCTGCGGATCGAGCCTTGCCACATCGGCCGCGATGACGAAGATCGCGGTGCCCGAGATGATCAAGGCCGGCTACAAGCCCAGTTTCTCCTGCGGAACAATCGCTGCGTCCGGAACGATCGGCGCGCTGATCCCGCCCAGCATCATCATGATCCTGTTCGGCGTGCTGAGCAACGTTTCGGTGCCGCAGGTGTTCGCCGGTGGCCTGATCGCAGGTCTTCTCACCTCGTTCTTCTACTGCCTCGGCATAGTCATTCTGTGCACGCTACGGCCGAACTACGGCCCGCGCGCAGTCGAGGTGCCGAAGCTCACCTGGGATCTCGTCGGCGACATCCTTCCCCTGGTCGTGCTCGTGGCGGTCATCTTCGGCGGCATTTTCAGCGGCCTGTTCACGGCAACCGAAACGGGCGCCGCGGGCTGCCTCGCCGCGATCGTCATTGCCGCATTCCGCCGAAATCTCACCTTCGGCGCGATCAAGAGCGCGCTCTTCGATACGCTGACCACGACGGGATCGATCATCATCATTTCGGTCGGCGCGTCTGCTTTCACCAAGCTGATCGGCCTCACCGGCATCGCTTCGTCAATCTCGGCCTTCGTTGCCGACAGCGAGTTCACGACGCTTCAGCTCATCGCCATCATATCGCTGATCTACATCATCCTCGGCATGTTCATCGAGCCGTTCGGAACGATGCTCATCACCCTGCCGATCGTGATCCCGATCCTCAATCTGCACGAGATCAGCCTGATCTGGTTCGGCGTCTTCCTGACCAAGCTGCTGGAATTCGGTATGCTCACGCCTCCCTTCGGCCTGAACGTCTTCGTCGTCGCCGACGTGGGTCGGCAATGGGTTCGGCTGGGCGACGTCTATCGCGGGGTGGCGATGTTCATCGCGCTGGACCTGGTCATTCTCGTCACGCTCTATTTCGCTTTGGACTATATCGTCGCATTCACCCGGCTGGTGGGGTAGGACAATGCTGGAAAATCTCTCTCTGCATCACCTCACCCTCATCCATGCCAGTCCGCGTGAGCTGATCGAGGCGGCGTCACGTCACGGCTTCGGCTATTGCGGCATCCGGCTGATACCTCCGCGCGCCGGCGATCCGGTCGACAATATCGACCGGCTCTGGATCGACCGTCATCGGCTGCTCGGCACCCTCGCGCAGTCGGGCGTGAAGGTTCTCGACATCGAGACGGTATGGCTTACCGCCCTGACCGACGTCGCAGCCCTGTCGCGCCATGTGGAACTGGGCGCGCTGCTGGGTGCCAGGTACCTGCTCGTCAGCGGCAACGACAGCGACTATCCGCGGCTGATTGACAATCTGGGGAAACTGTCCGAGCTCGCATCCTCCCACGGCATGACTTGCATGCTGGAGTTCATTCCCTACAGCACGATCCGTAACCTCGACGATTGCCG
>JBIQHO010000230.1:0-5756 GCA_044508545.1 Bradyrhizobiaceae bacterium
AGCTGGCCGGACGGTACCCTGCGATCCTCGACGACAAGAAGGTCGGCGAAACCGCGCGCGCCCTCTACGACGACGCCCGCAAGATGCTGGACCGCATCGTCAGGGAGAAGTGGTTCAAGGCCTCCGCCGTGATCGGCCTCTGGCCCGCCAACAGCGTCGGCGACGACGTCGAGGTCTACAGCGACGAGAGCCGCACCACGCGGATCGCGACCTATCACACGCTGCGTCAGCAGCTTGAGAAGCGCGCCGGCCGCCACAACGCGGCGCTGGCGGACTTCATCGCGCCGAAGGAGAGCGGCATCGCCGACTATATCGGCGGCTTCGCGGTCACCGCCGGGCTCGGCGAGGACGAAATCGCGGCGCGCTTCAAGAACGCCAATGACGACTACTCCTCCATCCTGGTGAAGGCGCTGGCCGACCGCCTCGCGGAAGCTTTCGCCGAAAGGATGCATCAGCGCGTGCGCAAGGAATTCTGGGGCTACGCACCGGACGAGGCGCTGACCAACGATCAGCTCATCAGGGAGGAATATAAAGGCATCCGCCCCGCGCCCGGCTATCCGGCGCAGCCCGATCATACCGAGAAGGCGACGCTGTTCCGCCTGCTCGATGCGACCCGCGCCACCGGGGTCGAGCTGACCGAAAGCTTTGCGATGTGGCCGGGGTCCTCGGTCTCCGGTCTCTATTACAGCCACCCCGAGAGCCAGTATTTCGGCGTTGGCAAGATCGAACGCGATCAGGTCGAGGACTATGCCGCGCGCAAGGGGATGGAGGTTGCCGAGATCGAGCGCTGGCTGGCGTCGATTTTGAACTACATTCCCGGTCAGTCCGGAAAGCCCGCCGCGACGCCGGTGCCCGCGCCCGCCAATGACGCCTCCGCCGACGTCGCCGGCCATCCGCCCGGCTGCCAGTGCGCGGTCCATTTGCAGCTTCGCAAGACCAAGGCGCAAGCGGGCTGACCGGCGGAGACCGCGCCTACTCCGCCTCGTCGCTTGCCAGCACGCCGCGCACCGCAGCCGCCCAGCCCTTGAGTTTTCGCGTGCGCGTCGCCGCGCTCATGGCCGGCTTGAAGCGGCGCTCGAGCCGCCAGTTGTCGGCGAATCTCGAAGGTTCCGGGAAAACCCCGGCCGATAGCCCCGCCAGATACGCCGCGCCGAGCGCCGTGGTCTCCTGAATGACGGGGCGATCGACCGGCGCATCGAGGAGGTCGGCGAGGCGCTGCATGGTCCAGTCCGAGGCGGTCATGCCGCCGTCGACCCGCAGGACGGTATGCGCGGCGGTGTCCGGCCAATCGGCGCGCATCGCCGCCAACAGATCAAACGTCTGGTAGCAGACGCTCTCCAGCGCCGCGTGAGCGAGTTCAGCCGGTCCCGTGTTGCGCGTCAGGCCGAACAGTGCGCCGCGCACATTCGGATTCCAGTAAGGCGCGCCCATGCCGACGAAGGCCGGCACAAGATAGACCGATTGCATGGCGTCGGACCTGTCGGCCAGCGGACCGGCCTCGGACGCCTGCTTGATCAGACCAAGGCCGTCGCGCAGCCACTGCACCGCAGAGCCTGCGACGAAGATGGAGCCTTCCAGCGCGTAGGTGCGCTGGCCGTTCAACTGACAGGCAATCGTCGTGAGCAGCTTGTTTTTCGAGGCGACCGGCGTCGCGCCGGTGTTGAGCAGCGCGAAACAGCCGGTGCCATAGGTCGACTTGATCATTCCGGGGGCGAAGCACGCCTGTCCCGCCACGGCGGCCTGCTGGTCGCCGGCGATTCCCCGGATTGCGACCGGCGCGCCGAACAGCCCGGCCACGCTGTCGCCGAAATGCGTGGACGAATCCTTCACCTCCGGCAGCATCGCGCGCGGCACGCCCAGGATGTCCAGAAGCTCGCTATCCCATTGCCCGGTGTGAATGTTGAACAGCAACGTGCGCGAGGCGTTGGTGGCGTCGGTCGCGTGGACCTTGCCGCCGGTCAGCCGCCACAGAAGATAGCAGTCCACGGTGCCGAACAGCAGTTCGCCGCGCAGCGCGCGTGCGCGCGCGCCGGGTACGTGGTCGAGAATCCAGGCGACCTTGGTGCCGGAGAAATAGGGATCGACGATCAGGCCGGTCTTTGCCGCGATCGCGGGCTCATGGCCTTCGGCCTTCAGCCGCACGCAGATATCCGCGGTGCGGCGATCCTGCCAGACGATGGCGCGATGCACCGCCTTCCCGGTGGCGCGGTCCCAGACCACCGTGGTCTCGCGTTGGTTGGTGATACCGATGGCGGCGATGTCTTTCGGCGTGACGCTAGCCTTCGTCATCGCCTCGCGGCAGGTCGCAACCGTCGAGGTCCAGATATCCTCCGGCTCGTGCTCGACCCAGCCTGACGCCGGAAAGTGCTGCGGGAATTCCTGCTGGGCTATCGCGGCGATGGAGATGTCGTCGCGAAACACGATCGCGCGCGAGGACGTGGTACCCTGATCGATGGCGAGAACATGGGTGGCCATGATGGTTTTTCCAGAAGTAGCATGCGTGACGATCGGCAAGGCAAGCGGATCGCGCCTCAGTGGTCAAGCCGGAGTACCGCCGTTTTGATTCACGTTCCTCCTCACGGCAAGGTAAGATACATGATGGCTCATCCAATCAGGCCCTTGCGGAACAAACCATCCTCTTTTGTCCATAACCCTTCAACAACCGAAAGACCCTCGATGAGACTGGTAAAGATCATACTGACTGGCTCCGCGCTCGCGATCGCCGGTGCGACGGCCCATGCCCAAAAAACGCCCGCGATCAAGGAAACGCCGCCGCCGGCGGGGACCCATAAAGGACTGGTGACGGTGGTCGACCGGCTCAACGGCACGATCGCAATCCGAACGGAGCCGGATGCGGCGAAGGATGCCGCGAAGGCTTCGGATGGCGCAAAAGCAGGGGGAGAAAAGGTCGAGGCTCCAAAAGCCGAGGCGACGAAACCGGAAGCAAAAGCCGATGGCCCAACCGAGCAGTTCAAGATCGATCTCAAATTATCCGAGACCGTGCATGCCGGCGACAAGGTGAAGTACTCCGTCAGCGATAGCGGTGACCCCAAGACCATTACAAAGATCGAGGCGGAGTAAGGCCCGGCGCACCGCGCGGTGCTACTTGCGCAATGAGAGCCTCCGAAAGATCAACCGTCGTTCCGGACGCCGCCCCAGCGGCGATCCGGAAGTTCTTCCATCCTTCGGGGGATTCAGAATCCGCGTTTCCGCGATTTACTGCACCACCTCGAACAACCCGGCCGCGCCCATGCCGCCGCCGACGCACATGGTGACGACGGCATATTTCGCCTTGCGGCGCCGCCCCTCGATCAGCGCGTGACCGGCAAGGCGCGCACCCGACATGCCGTAGGGATGGCCGACCGAAATCGCGCCGCCGTCGACATTGAGTTTCTCCGGATCGATGCCGAGCCTGTCGCGGCAATAAATCACCTGCACCGCGAACGCCTCGTTCAGTTCCCACAAGTCGATGTCATCGACGGTGAGGCCATGGCGCTTGAGCAGGCGCGGCACCGCGAACACCGGACCGATGCCCATTTCATCGGGCTCGCAGCCGGCGGCGACGAAGCCGCGGAAGATACCGAGCGGCTTTAGATTGCGCTTGGCGGCTTCCTTGTCACTCATGATCACGGCGGCGCTGGCGCCGTCCGACAACTGGCTGGCATTGCCGGCCGTGATCGTGAAGCCCTCGCCGCGCACCGGCTTGAGGTTGGCCAGACCTTGAGCCGTGGTATCCGGACGCGGACCTTCATCCTGCGACAGCGTCACATCCCTGAGCGAGACCTGCCTGGTCTCCTTGTCGGCGACCGCCATCCTGGTCGGGATCGGCGCCAGTTCGTCCTTGAACCTGCCGGCCTGCTGCGCCGAAGCTGTGCGGCGCTGGCTTTCCAGCGCGTATTCGTCCTGCGCCTCGCGCGGGATGCCATAGCGCTTCGCCACCACTTCGGCGGTGTCGATCATCGGCATGTAGACCTCGCCCTTGATCTCGAGCAGCGCCGGATCCTCGAAATGAAAGGTGTTGGCGTGTTCGTTCTGCACCAGGCTGATCGACTCGCCGCCGCCGCCGACCGCGATCCCCACGCCGTCGAACAGGACCGAACGCGCGGCCAGCGCGATCGCCTGAAGGCCGGAAGCGCATTGCCGATCGATGGTGGCGCCGGCCACGCTCACGGGAAGCCCGGCGCGAAGCAGCGCCTTGCGGGCGATGTTGCCGCCGGTCGCGCCCTGCTGCAGGGCCACGCCCATCACCACGTCCTCGACCTCTTTCGGATCGAGCCTGGCGCGGGCAACGGCCTCGCCGATCGCGTGGCCGAGCAGGGTCGCCCCTTCCGTGGCGTTGAGCGCGCCGCGATAGGCCTTGCCGATCGGCGTGCGGGCGGTGGAAACAATCACGGCTTCGGTCACGGCAATCTCCTGTCAACCTAGTGGGCTCTTATTACCGATATCCTCACGGCGTCTTCCTGTCGGCCAGCGACGCGAAGGCCCCGCCTTCGGCCGCAAGGCGCCTGAGCAGCGGCGCGGGCTCAAGCGAAGGATCATTGCTGGCGCTCGCATAAAACGCCAGGCGATCGGCGATGTATTTCAGACCGATCCGGTCGGCATCATACATCGGGCCGCCGCGATAGACCGGCCAGCCGTAACCGTAAAGCCAGACCACATCGATGTCGCCCGGGCGCGCTGCGACGCCCTCCTGGAGTATGCGCGCGCCCTCGTTGACCATCGGGAAATTCATGCGCTCCAGAATCTCGTCGTCGCCGATGTCGCGCCGCTTCAAGCCAAGCCGCGCGCAGGTATCGAGGATCAGAGTTTCAACCTCGGGATCCGGCATCGGCGCGCGCGAGCCGCTCTCATACCTGTAATAGCCTTTGCCGGTCTTCTGTCCGAACCGCCCGGCTTCGCACATCGCGTCGGCGATATCAGACGTGATGCCGCGATCCTTGCGCGAGCGCCAGCCGATATCGAGCCCGGCGAGATCGAGCATCGCGAACGGCCCCATCGGCATCCCGAAACGGGTGACGACGGCATCGACCTGCTGCGGCAGCGCGCCCTCGAACAGCAGCTTGTCCGCCTCATTGATGCGGGCGGCGAGCATGCGGTTACCCACGAAGCCGTCGCAGGCGCCGACGACCACCGGCACCTTGCCGACTCGCCTGGCGACCGCCACCGCCGTCATCAGCACGTCCGGCGCGGTCTTCGCACCCCGGACAATCTCGCACAGCCGCATGACATTGGCTGGCGAAAAGAAATGCATGCCGAGCACGTCATGCGGCCGCTTGGTGACCGACGCGATCTCATCGATATCGAGATAGGAGGTGTTGGAGGCCAGCACAGCATCCGGTCTGGCGTGCGTGTCGAGCGCGGCGAACACCTCCTTCTTCACCGCCATGGTCTCGAACACCGCCTCGATGACGAGGTCCGCATCCCCGATATGTTCGAGGCCGACCGCGCCGGTGACGAGACCCATGCGCCTCGCGGGCTCGTCCGCCGCGAGGCCGCCGCGCGCCGCGCTCGCGTCGAAATTTTTGCGCATGATGGCGAGGCCACGCTGCAACGGCTCGTCGGCCGTCTCGATCAAGGTGACCGGGGTGCCGGCGCTGACGAACGACATCGCGATGCCCCCGCCCATGGTCCCGGCGCCGATGACGGCGACGCGTTCGACCTTGCGCGGTCCGGTCCCTTCGGGAACGCCGGCGACCTTTGCAGCCTCGCGCTCAGCAAAGAAAGCATGGCGCTGCGCCTTCGACTGGTCGCCATTC
>JBIQHO010000231.1:0-5755 GCA_044508545.1 Bradyrhizobiaceae bacterium
TGATCGCGGGGCTGGTCTACAATCCGGCCACCAACGAGCTTTACACCGCCGAGCGCGGCAAGGGCGCATTTCTCAACGACCAGCGGCTGCGCGTGGCCGGGCGGCGCCAGATGAACGATTGCGTCATCGCCTGCGGCCTGCCGCACATCGGACGCGGCGACCACGAACTGTCGCGGCGGGAAATGGCGGCCCTTCAGCCCAAGGTGGCCGGTCTGCGCCGCTTCGGCGCCGCCTCGCTCGATCTCGTTTATGTCGCGGCCGGACGCCTCGACGGCTACTGGGAACGCAACCTGCAGCCCTGGGATATCGCAGGCGGACAGATCATCGTGCGCGAGGCCGGCGGCATCGTCAGCGGCATCCAGGGCGACGACGATCCGCTTGTGACCGGCGACGTGATCTGCGGCAACGAGTTCGTTCACAGCGAACTGGTGAGGATCATCAGGCCGCTGTGAGAGCCTGTTTGGAAAGTCTCGGGTTTACCCGAGTTGGGCGACCTTCGCCGCTCGACCTCTTCCCCGTGGGAAGAGGTGAATAACATCGCGTACGCGGCACTCGTCACTCCGCCGGATGCAGCGGCGCCGGCGGCCCGTGAATTTCAGGCTCGGCCACCGGCTCCAGGCCGCTTTTGTCGCGTCCGAGCACGCGCATCACGGCAACAAAGAACACCGGCACCATCAACAGCGCCAGCACCACAACCGCTATCATGCCGCCCATCACGCTGGTGCCGAGCGCCTGCTGGCTCGCTCCGCCCGCTCCCCTGGCGACCACCATCGGCAGCACGCCGCAGACGAAGGCGAGGCCGGTCATCAAAATGGGGCGGAAGCGCAGCGCGCACGCTTCGATCGTGGCTTCCCTGAGTGGCTTGCCCTGCGCGCGCAAATCCTTGGCGAATTCGATGATGAGAATGGCGTCCTTCGCAGCCAGTCCGATGATGGTGACGAGACCGACGGTGAAATAGACGTCGTTGGCCAGCCCGCGCGCACTCGCCGCGATGACCGCGCCGCTGATGCCGAGCGGCACCGTGAGCAGCACGGCAAGCGGAATGGTCCAGCTCTCATAGAGCGCGGCAAGGCAGAGAAACACCACCAGCGCCGAGAGCGCGAGCAGGAACGGCGCCTGCGAGCCCGACAGTTTCTCCTGCAACGACTGGCCGGTCCACTCGTAGCCGAAGCCGCGCGGCAAACGGCCCGCAAGCCGCTCGATCTCGGCGATGGCTTCGCCGGATGTATAGCCCGGCCGCGCCTCTCCGGTGATGCGCATGGCCGGATAGTAGTTGAAGCCGACGATCTGCGTCGGTCCCCGCGACCAATCGATCGAGGCGAACGACGAGAACGGGACCAGCCGCCCGCTGCTGTTCTTGACGTTGTAGCTGAGGATATCGTCTGCCGTCGTGCGGCCGTCGCGATCCGCCTGCACGATCACGCGCTGCATCCGCCCGCGATTGGGGAAATCGTTGACGTAGGTGGATCCGAGATTGGTCGACATCGTATCGTTGATGGCCTCGAACGAGACGCCGAGGGCGCTGGCCTTCTCGCGATCGATTACGAGATTGACCAGCGGCGCCGACGGCAAGCCCTCGACATAGACATTCCTCAAGACCGGACTGGCATTGGCCTCGGCGATCAACTGATCGGTCGCCTGCACCAGCGCCGCGTAGCCCTTCTGGCCGCGATCCTGCAGTCGGAAGCTGAAGCCGGAGGAATTGCCGAGGTTGTCGATCGGCGGCGGCTGCAGCGCAGTGATCTTGGCGTCGCGCAGCGATGACAGATCGCGGTTGATGTCGGCCACGATATTGGCAGCGGAATCCTTCTCCGGCCGTTCCGACCAGTCCTTCAGGGTGATGAAGGCTTGCGCCGTGTTCATGCCCTGCCCCGAATAGGCGAAGCCGGTGAGGAACGTGACGTCCTGAAGCCCGGGCCGCTTGGCCAGATATTTCTCGACCGCCGAAACCGCAGCCTCGGTGCGGCCGTGGGACGAATCCGACGGGGCCTGCACGTCCGTCGTGATGAAGCCCTGGTCATCCACCGGCACGAAGCCGGCAGGCAGGCGAACGAACGCCCAGACGAGAACGCCGACAAGGACCGCGTAAATCAGCATCAGGCGCCCGGTCCGCTTCAGCGACCAGCCGACCGTCGAGACATAGCGGCCACGCACGCCGTCGAGGCGGCGATTGAACCAGCCGAACACGCCCTTGCGCGCGTGACCGTGTCCGGCCTCGACCGGTTTCAGCAGCGTGGCGCAGAGCGCCGGCGTGAGCGACAACGCCATCAGCGCGGAGAAACCGATCGCAGCGACCACCGTGACGGAGAATTGTCTGTAGATGATGCCGACAGAGCCGGGAAAGAACGCCATCGGCACGAACACCGCCATCAGAACCAGCGTGATGCCGATGATGGCGCTCGTGATCTGCGACATCGCCTTGCGCGCGGCTTCCTTCGGCGGCAGTCCCTCTTCGGCCATGATGCGTTCGACATTCTCGACCACGACGATGGCGTCGTCGACCAGAATGCCGATCGCCAGCACCATGCCGAACATGGTCAGCATGTTGATGGAGTAGCCTGCTAACAGCAGGACCGAACAGGTGCCGAGCAGCGCCACAGGCACCACGACGGTCGGAATGATGGTGTAGCGGATGTTCTGCAGGAACAGGAACATCACGAGGAACACCAGAACCACCGCCTCGATCAGGGTATGCAGGACCTTCTCGATCGAGGCTTCCACCACCGGCGTGATGTCGTAGGGGATGTCGTAGGTGATGTTCGCGGGAAAGAACTTCGACAACTCCTTCATCTTGGCCTTTACCGCGCTCGCGGTGGCAAGCGCGTTGGAGCCCGGCGCAAGCATCACCGACAGGCCCGCGGTCGGCTTGCCGTTGAGGCGGGTGGTGAAGCGGTAATCCATGCCGCCGACCTCGATCCGCGCCACGTCGCGCAGCCGCACCGTGGAGCCGTCGCGGTTGGCGCGCAGCAGGATGGAGCCGAATTCCTCGGGCGTGGTGAGTTGTCCGCTCACCAAGACCAGCGCCGCGGTTTTCTGCCCGGCCCGGCTCGGCGGCGCGCCGATACTGCCCGAAGCGACCTGCGCGTTCTGCGTCGCGATCGCCTTGGTGACGTCGTCCGATGTCAGGTCGAATCCGACCAGCTTGTCCGGATCGATCCAGACGCGCAGCGAGCGTTCGGTGGAAAACAGTGTGGCGCGGCCGACGCCGGGAAGGCGCCGGATTTCGCCGATGATGTTGCGCATCATGAAATCGCCGAGGCCAACCTCGTCGAGGCTATCGTCAGTCGAGCGCAGCGTGACGATCTGCAGCGTGTCGCTGGAGGCTTCCTCGACCAGGATGCCTTCTTTCAGCACGACCGACGGCAGGCGCGCCTCGATGCGCTTGATGCGGTTCTGCACGTCCACCGACGCCATGTCGAGTTGCGTGCCGGGAACGAAATAGGCGGTGATCTCGACCTGGCCCAGGGAGTCGCTGGTCGATTCAAAACTGAGGATGCCCGAGGCGCCGTTGAGCTGTTCCTCGATCAGGCGCGTGACGCTGTTGTAGAGGTTCTGTGGCGACGCGCCGGGATATGCGGTCGAGATCGAGATCGAGGGTGGCGCGATGATCGGATACTGCGCCACCGCCAGAAGCGGAATCGAGATCGCGCCGATCAGGCAGATGAACAGCGCGATCACCCAGGCAAAAACAGGCCGGTCGATGAAGAATGCCGGCATGAGCGATTACCGCCGGATGGACGCGGTCTCGCCCGGCAGCGCTCCCGCCGCCCCCGAAGCATCGGCTTCCGCCCACATCACCGCGCGGACCTTGTCGCCGGCCGCGAATTTCTGGAAGCCTTCGACCACAACGCGGTCGCCGGCCTTGAGGCCGTGGCTGACCATCGACTGGCCGTCCTGGACCGAAGCGGTCCGGACCGGACGCACGATCACGCGGCCGTCGTCCTTGACGACGAAGACCTCGCTGCCGCCGCCGGCGTCGCGCTGCACCGCCTGCTGCGGAACGGCGATCGCATCGCTGTCGACGCCCTGCTCCAGCAGCACGCGGACATACATGCCCGGCAAAAGCTCGCGCTTCGGATTTGGAAATTCGCCGCGCAGCGTCACCTGTCCGGTGGAGGCATCGACCTTGGCTTCGGAAAACAGGAATTTTCCGGGCAGCGGGTAGAGCGCCTCGTCGTCGAGCACGAGGCGGACTTTCGCCGCGCCCGGCGCGATGCGCTCCAGCTCGCCGCTCTCGAACGCACGGCGCAGGCCGTTGAGCTGGCTCACCGACTGGGTGAAATCGGCGTAGATCGTGTCGAGCTGCTGCACCGTCGCCAGGCTCGCCGCGTCGTTCTGAACGACGAGCGCACCTTCGGTGACCTGGGCCGCGCCGACCACGCCGTCGATCGGGGCGCGGATGGTGGTGTAATCGAGATGGAGCCGCGCCCGCGCGACGTCGGCCTTGCGGCCGGCGACATCGGCCTCCGCCTGACGCAAAGCGGCGATCGCTTTCTCGTTCTCGACCTCGGAAGTCGCATGACGCGCCGTCAGTTGCTGGATACGCTTGGCCTGCAGTGACGCCTGCTCGAATATCGCGTTCGCCTTCGCGAGCGCCGCCTCGGCTGCCCGCAATTCGACTTCGAACGGCTTTGGATCGATCTGATACAGCGGATCGCCGGCCTTGACCTCGCTGCCCTGCTTGAACAGGCGCTCGGTGATGATGCCGGAGACGCGCGGACGCACTTCGGCAACGCGCAACGGCGCGATGCGGCCGGGCAGTTCGTGCACCATCGCGTGCGGCTTGGGAACCACGGTGACGACGCTGACTTCGGGAATGACCGCGCGGGTCGACGCTTCCGCGGTGACCGGCTCGTCGCAGCCGCCGAGGAGCGGCGACAATCCGACGATCAAAAGGGCGACGGACGTCAGTCGTAAATTCAATCTTGGCATTGGAACCTGGAGACCCCGTGATGCGGAAGCACGGACCCGCATTCCGCGAAGCGCGATGCTCGCAGAATCATGCGCGAATCCATGCGATATCCGATCGGCCCAGATTAAACGACACCAGCTGCGACGCAATAACCTCTCGCGGCGGCGCAATGTCACATAAGCGTTATCGAGTTGATAGCACTTATGTTTTGTAGATTCACACAGTCGTGAACCGCGGTTCCATCCCGATCGAGGGAAATTGGCTGGCTAATGCGGCCCGGCGTGAAGGGACGCACGCGGTCATCCTCACTCTATCGAGAGAAAAGGATACGACGCTTCGCGATGCATTTAGCTCCAAGCACGACAAAACCGGTGGACAGCTATTTTTTGCCGGCGGCACCGTGGCATAATGCGCCTGTCGCGACTCTCGGCTTCACCTGACGGATAAGCGGTCATTCATGGCGCAAGGCACGGCCCCCGGCTCCGCACCAGCGATCGAACCGACCAAACTGTCGCAGCCCCAGATATTCCTGGTGCGCATGCTGGTTTTCATCGTGCTGTGCGTCCTGATGGCGGTGATCCTTTACAAGCAGATCGTTCTGGCTTTCTTCGCCAATCCCGGCCTCAACGCGCTGATCGCCGGCGTGCTCGCGGTCGGAATCATTTTCGCATTCCGCCAGGTGGTGCGGCTTTATCCGGAGATCGCCTGGGTCAACAGTTTCCGCATCGCCAGTCCGGGCCAGGCGGTCCCCGACCGGCGGCCGCGGCTGCTGGCGCCGATGGCCGCGATCCTCGGAGGCGAGCGTACCGGAAGGATGGCGATCTCGCAGCAGACCATGCGGCA
>JBIQHO010000232.1:0-5707 GCA_044508545.1 Bradyrhizobiaceae bacterium
ATCTCGCGCATCTTCTTCTCGATTGCCGCGAAATCGTCGGGCGTGAAGGGCTCGTTACGGGCGAAATCGTAATAGAAGCCGTTCTCGATCACCGGGCCGATGGTCACCTGCGTGCCGGGCCACAGCGATTGCACGGCCTCGGCCAGAACGTGCGCCGCGTCGTGGCGGATCAGTTCCAGCGCGCGCGGGTCATCGCGGCTGATGAATTCGATGCCGGCGTCGCTTTCGATCGGGTCGGCAAGATCGCTGACCACGCCGTCGAGCGCCATCGCGACCGTGCGTTTGGCCAGCGACGGCGAGATGCCTTTTGCGATATCGAGACCGGTGGTGTTTTTTGGGAACTCGCGCCGCGCGCCGTCCGGAAAGGTGAGGGTGACGTTGTCGGTTGGCGAGACGGGCTTCAGGTTGGCGAGGCCATACTGGAATCCCGATGCGGGTTCGTTCTTGTCGGACATAGGTCGCTCCTGTGGCTCACTCCTGCGAACGAGCGCAGGTAAGCGGGATGCAGCGGTATAGCAGCCGGTTCGCCCGTTGCAACGGCTGAAAGTTCCACCTTGGCGCAAAACCGCGGACTGGCGCCTGGCGGAATCCAGCACATGCCACGTTGCGGGCTGTCCCCGCGCACGGCCACGCACGGCGCTGTCGTCGATCAGTGGCCCCGGTCGTGGGCGGGAGGGTGGTTGCCCGCTTCGTCCATCCGCAGCAGTCCCTCGAACCGGGCAAACATCGCCAGGCGGTCGGGTGGAACCGTCTGCTCGGCTTTCGCGAGCGCCTTGGCAAGCTCATCTGCGACATCAGGCGCAATGCCCGCATGCCGCAATGCTTCGGCGCTCCGGATTCCGTCTCCAGCGCAGAGGGTGATGGTCCAGTGACCATGCTTGTTCCGCAGCAGCGCGCGGCCTCCCATCTCGCCCTGCGTCCAGCCGGCAATCGCATAGCCCGCCGTGGCGACCACCGGTCCGACGACCAGCCTTGCTTCCGGCTTGTCGAAGCTCGTATGGAGCAGATCGCGCACCGCGTCCTCGTCCGGCCCCGCAATCGCCGAACCGGTGAGGCTCCAAAGCATGATGAGCGCAGCAAAGAGTTTCGTCAGCACCGGAGTTTCCTTATATATCCGATTACAATACGTCGGCTTTCAAAGGCCGCCGTTGCGAAAAGCCCGCCGCCGGTTTCGAGCCGCATCCCCGGAGTGCCTCGCCTTGACCACGACCATCTACGGCATCAAGAACTGCGATACCATGAAGAAGGCGCGCGCGTGGCTGGACGGCCATAACATCGCCTATGACTTCCATGACTACAAGGCCGCCGGCATCGATCGTGCCCGGCTCAAGGCATGGACCGCAAAACTCGATTGGGAAACATTGTTGAACCGTGCGGGCACGACGTTTCGCAAATTGCCCGACGCGGACAAAACTGGATTGACCGAGGCCCGCGCGCTGGCCCTGATGCACGATCAGCCCTCGATGATCAAACGTCCCGTACTGGAGGTCGGCGACAAGCTGCTGGTCGGCTTCAAGCCGGAGGTTTACGAAAAAGAGTTTCAGACACCGAAACGATGACGCGGCCTCGATCCGCGCCATAATGGCGGCGTCTTCTTCCTCGGGGCCGGCCGTCGAAGCGGGCAAGCCCCGTTCGCATTTCGACTAATGGCTGAGGGGGTGACGGCTCCGGACTCCCGGCGAATGCTACTTTGCACCTTGCGCAATCCAGCCCATTGACATCATATTCTGAAAGACGGCCGTGCCCGGCGGTGTCGAGTGCACTGAACAGGTTCGGCAGCAAAGACTCAGCCGCGAAGGGGACACCGAGCGATAGCTGAGGGGGATTTTGAGTGGCGAATGAGTTCATTCTTGAAACCCACGGATTGACCAAGGAGTTTGCTGGTTTTGTCGCCGTGCGCGACGTCGGTCTGCGTGTTCGCCGCGGCAGCATTCATGCACTGATTGGCCCCAACGGAGCGGGAAAAACCACCTGCTTCAACCTGCTGACCAAGTTCCTGAAGCCGTCGGCGGGGAAGATTTTCTATAACGGACGGGACATTACGGCGCTTGCGCCGGCCGACGTGGCGCGGCTCGGATTGGTGCGGTCGTTCCAGATTTCGGCGGTCTTCCCGCATCTCACGGCGCTTGAAAATGTCAGGGTCGCGCTGCAGCGCCAGCACGGCCATTCCTTCGATTTCTGGCGTTCCAAATCGGTGCTCGATCGCTTCAACGGTCGCGCGCTCGAACTGCTGGACCAGGTCGGCTTGAGCGAGTTCGCGAAAGCCCTTGCGGTGGAGATGCCGTACGGACGCAAGCGTGCGCTGGAGATCGCGACAACGCTGGCGCTCGATCCGGAAATGATGCTGCTCGACGAACCGATGGCCGGCATGGGTCATGAGGACATCGACAGGATTGCCGCGCTCATCAAGCGCATTTCGGCGAAGTACACGATCCTGATGGTCGAGCATAATCTGAGCGTGGTCGCGAACCTCTCCGATATCATCACCGTGCTGACGCGCGGCAAGGTTCTCGCCGAGGGCAATTACGACGACCTGACCAAAGACGAGCGCGTCAGGGAAGCCTATCTGGGAGCCGGTCATGGCTGACGGACCGATGACCGCGCCGGCCGCTGCCGGTTCCGCAAAGCCGGCCGGCGAGGCCATGCTGGCGGTTCAAAATCTCCAGGCGTGGTACGGCGAATCCCACATTCTTCACGGCATCACCTTCAACGTCGCGGCGGGAGAGGTCGTCACGCTGCTCGGCCGCAACGGCGCCGGCAAGACCTCGACGCTGAAGTCAATCATGGGCATCATCGGCAAGCGCACCGGCTCGATCCGTTTCGACGGCCACGACATCTCGCGCGCCTCGTCGGACAAGATCGCGCGTCTAGGTGTTGCGTTCTGTCCGGAGGAGCGGGGCATCTTCGCCAGCCTCGATGTGCGCGAGAACCTGATGCTGCCGCCAGAGGTTCGCAGCGGCGGCCTGTCGCTGGACCAGATTTTCACGCTGTTTCCCAATCTGAAGGAACGGCTGCGCAGCCAGGGCACCAAGCTGTCCGGCGGCGAGCAGCAGATGCTGGCGATCGCGCGCATTCTGCGCACGGGTGCGCGCTTCCTGATGCTGGACGAGCCGACCGAGGGCCTGGCGCCGGTCATCATCGAGCAGATCGGCCGCACCATCGCGCGGCTGAGGTCAGAGGGGTTCACGATCCTTCTGGTCGAGCAGAACTTCCGCTTCGCCGCGACGCTCGCCGACCGCTTCTACGTCGTCGAACACGGCAAGATCATTGACGGCTTCGCAAGTTCCGAGTTGCAAGCCAACATGGACAAACTTCATGCCTATCTCGGCGTCTAGAGCGTTTTCGAGCGAAGCGGAATCCGGTTCGCGTGAAGAAAATGCGTCAAATCAAGAACATGGAGTCTTTCATCGTGTCCATGAAACGGTGAAAAGCCTCCATGCGGCGTCCCCGGACGGGACCAAAACGGAGTGGCAAAAAATGAGGACCAGACTTGCAGTTTTGCTCGTCGGCACGGCGCTGACTTTTGGCATGACCATCAGCGCGATGGCCCAGGACAAGGTGACGGACAAGAACGTCAAGATCGGCGTGCTGACCGATCTTTCCGGCCTGTATGCCGACCTCGGCGGAGAAGGTTCGGTCGTCGCGGCACGGATGGCGGCCGACGATTCCGGGTTGAAGGCCAAGGGCTGGACCATCGACGTCATCTCCGCGGACCACCAGAACAAGCCTGATATCGGCGCCGGCATCGCGCGCCGGTGGATCGACACCGACAAGGTCGACATCATCGCCGACGTGCCAAACTCCGGCGTTGCGCTGGCAGTCAACAACATCGTGAAGGAGAAGAACAACATCCTGCTCGATTCAGGCGCCGGCTCCTCGGACCTGACCAACACGCAGTGCACGCCGAATACGATCCACTTCACCTACGACACCTACATGCTGGCTCAAAGCACGGGTGGCGCGATGGTGAAGGCCGGCGGCGACACATGGTTCTTCATCACGGCGGATTATGCCTTCGGCCATGCGCTTGAGAACGATACGACGGCGGTCGTCAAGGCCAACGGCGGCAAAGTGCTGGGAAGCGTCAAGGCGCCGTTGGGTACGGCGGACTTCTCGTCCTATCTGCTCCAGGCCCAGGCATCGAAGGCCAAGGTGATCGGGCTTGCCAACGCCGGCGGCGACACCACCAACTCGATCAAGCAGGCCGCGGAATTCGGCATCGTCAAGGGCGGCCAGAAACTTGCCGGCCTGCTGATGTTTCTGTCGGATGTCCACTCGCTCGGCCTGAATGTGGCGCAGGGGCTCAACCTGAGCGAAACGTTCTACTGGGACACCAACGACCAGACCCGCGCCTTCTCGAAGCGCTTCAGCGAACGCCTGAAAACCCACGCGATGCCGACGATGGTTCATGCCGGCGTCTATGCGGGCCTGCTGCATTACTTCAAGGCGCTGGAGGCGCTCGGCGGCAATCCGCATGACGGCGCCAAGGTGGTTGCCAGGATGAAGGAGATGCCGACCGACGATCCTCTGTTCGGCAAGGGCGTGATCCGGGTCGACGGCCGCGCGATTCATCCGGCCTTCCTGTTCGAGGTCAAGACGCCCGCGGAGTCCAAGGGGCCGTGGGATCTCTACAAGCTGATCGGCACCACGCCGGGGGACCAGGCGTTCCGGCCGTTGTCGGAAAGCAAGTGTCCGTTGGTCAAGCACTGACGCTGCGGGCCGCTCCGGCGGCGTCGAGCCGCCGGGCGACCTTACCCGCTGGTTACAAGATGGGATGAGGCCGGAGCAACATGTCGATCAATCTTCAGGCTCTCTCCGCGCAGCTTCTGGTCGGGCTGATCAACGGTTCGTTCTATGCGCTGCTGAGTCTCGGCCTCGCCGTGATCTTCGGCATGCTCAACATCATCAACTTCGCGCATGGCGCGGTCTACATGATGGGCGCGTTCTGCGCCTATTTCCTGCTCAACGTCTTCGGGATCGGCTACTGGCCGGCGCTGATTATCGCGCCGGTTCTCGTTGGCATCTTCGGCATGGTCATGGAGCGGACCATGCTGAAATGGTTGACCGGGCTGGATCACCTGTACGGCCTGCTGCTGACCTTCGGTCTGGCGCTGATCATTCAGGGCGTGTTTCAGAACTATTTCGGCTCCTCCGGTCTGCCCTATGCCATTCCCGACGAATTGCAGGGCGGCATCAATCTCGGCTTCATGTTTCTGCCGATCTACCGCGGCTGGGTGATCGTATGTTCGCTGGTGGTCTGTCTCGCCACCTGGTACCTGATCGAGCGGACCCGGCTCGGCGCCTACTTGCGCGCGGCGACGGAAAATCCCACGCTGGTGCGCGCGTTCGGCATCAACGTGCCGCGCATGATCACGCTGACATACGGGCTGGGGGTGGGCCTCGCCGCGCTGGCCGGCGTGCTGTCGGCGCCGATCAATCAGGTGCGGCCCTTGATGGGAGCCGACCTGATCATCGTGGTGTTCGCGGTGGTGGTGATCGGCGGCATGGGATCGATCATGGGATCGATCGTCACCGGATTTGCGCTTGGCGTCATCGAGGGGCTGACGAAGTATTTTTACCCCGAGGCCTCCAACACGGTGGTTTTCGTGCTCATGGTCCTCGTGCTGCTGGTGAAGCCGACGGGATTGACGGGGCGGGCGGTCTGACATGGCAGCATCGACCGACCATCCCGTTGGGACCACGAACC
>JBIQHO010000233.1:0-5674 GCA_044508545.1 Bradyrhizobiaceae bacterium
GAACAGCACCTCCGCGCCCCGGTTGCTGGCGGTGATGCGTCCGCCGTCGTCGAACATCAGGATGCCTTCGGTTATGGTGTCGAGGATGGCCCCGAGTTCCTCGGCGGTGGCTTGATCCACGGGAGAGGGCGTCGGCGCACTGGCGCAGATCAGCGCATGCGCGGGCTCGCCATCCCAGTCGATCACGAAAAGGCGGGCGGCGATCGGCTGCTGCCGCGCGCCTGACGGCGCGGTAGCCGAAACGGTGACGGGAGAGCCGCTGGCCGGCGTGCTTTCGGCGACAGGCAAGCCGGATTCGACCAGCAGCGCATCGAGCCCGACGGCCTGCTCCAGTGCGGCCAGGCCGTCGTAGCCGACCTGGGTGAGAAAGGCGTGGTTCGCGTAAAGGACGCAGTCGAGCCGGTAAATCATCACGCCGATCGGAAGCAGGTCGAGCACCGGCCTGTCGCGCGCGGGATCGGCCTGCGACACGGTTGGTGCGGACTTCGGCAAAGGCAGTTCGTCCTCCTGCGCTCCGATGGCGGTGACATTGGGGTGGTGATCCTGGGGTTCGCCTTGGGATTGATTTGGGGGCGATTCCTGCGCGACCGGCCGCTCGGGGATGGCATCGGGTGCGAGAGGCTGCTGCTCGCCTTCGAGCCGTGCCGAAAGCTGCCGGGCCAGCTCGTGGAAGGCGTTGTTCTCGACGGGAGTGAGCGAAGGAGGTCTCAGGTCGGTCGAGGACCTGAACGGCAGGACATTCTTGGGAGGTTCCACGACAGTGTCCGGTTCTGCTGGCTGAACTAAAAATTCGGGGGCATCCGCTGCATCGGGAGTCGATGTGGCTGCCGGGCGGGAGGTCTCGTTAAACAAAAATTCGTGACGCCGATGCGCTGCGAGCCGCGCCAACCCTTCGCGATCGCGGCAGACGCCGAAGCCGCGATAGCCTGCGAAATTGCGCGCGCGATCGTAGATCGGCAGCCCCGACAGTTCGACGGGCAAGCGCGCGTCGGATCCGTCGACGGGCCAAAGCAGCGTGATGCCGCTCCAGGTGTCGCGGGTGGCGATCGCCTTCGCGACGCGGCCTTCGGGATCGAGTCCGAACACCTCCGTGATCTCGCTCCATAACCGGCCGAAACCTGCTGCCGTGCGCATGCCGATGGCGCGGGTAAAGTCGTCGGCGCCGAGCGAGAAGCGGCCTTCCGCATCCATCCGCCACATGAAACGCAGGGGATGGCGACGCATCCGCGGACCGGAATCGCGCGACGCGGTATCAGGCGCATGCGATGCATCGACGGCGGGATGTGCTGCCGGCTCGACAGCTTGCGTCGGGAAGACGGTTGTCTCGTTCGGCGACGGCCGGGCGGATTGCGGTTCAGACCCGCGTTCCAAGGTGGAAGGCTCGACAGCTTGCGGCGTGAGCCGTGCGAGGAATCCGACGTCGCTGCCGCTGCCGACCCGCTGCAGCGCCACCTGCAACGGTCCGGCCGACGTCTCGGCGCGGCCGTCGCGTAGCGCCTCTTCGCGCAAGCCCTCCAGCCCGGCCTCGGCCAGACTGCGAAAACCGAGCAGCGGCTGCGCGGCGTCGCTGGCGCTGACCAGCCGTCCGTCGTGCGCGAACGCAGCGACCGCCGTATCGATGCCTTCTGTCAGTCGTTGCAAGCGTTCGATCAGCGGCATGCCGCCGCCCACCGGCTCCACGCAGGTAACGAGAATGCCGCCGGTGCCGTTCGAAAAATCCAGCCGCGCGCAGCCGCAGGTGACGAGACCGCCGAGCGTCGCGCCAAAGCCTCGCAGGCGTTCGAGCCGCACCGCGCCTGTCGGCGGCAGCCGATCCGCAAGCCGGGACACCTGCTGTCGGCGGAAATCGTTGGGACCGAAGTTTCGCGAGGCGAGGGCGCCCGCATTGGCAGCGCCGAATACGCAAGCGCCGACCGGATTGCTCCACAGAATGCGCGCGCCGTCGAACGACCACAGCCATGCCGGCTGCGCGCCCGCCGCATGAACGGCGAGCCGCGGATCGGTCACGTCCTGCATCTGGAAATCGGCGCTGGTCTCGCCGCTAGTCATGGGCACCGTGTGGTTCGACGTCTCTGGTTGTTGTCTATTGCGCCGCGGCGCATGCTGGCGCCGCGGCGGTTCATCAGTATCGCGTCCGGCCCATCACAGGTCCACGGCTCGTACTCCATAATCCCCGCTAAAGCCCGGATAACCTTAATTCGGCCGGGGTTCATGGACCTCCCCGGCTCGAAGCACGTTGAGGTGTTGCAAAAGCAAACCAGAGGTCCACGATAGGAAGCCTGGAAGGAAACCGGCGCGAGGGCCTGCAACAGGAGTGGTGATCATGAGCGATGAAGGGCGTGACCGTTTCGAGATTCCGAACGACATGCGGTCGATGGCCGAAGCCGGTTTCGAGCAGGCGCGCAAGGCCTTCGAGAGCTTTCTCAGCGGAGCCCAGCAGACCGCCAGTTCGATCGACGGGCAAAGCGAGGCGGTTCGCAGCGGCGTCCGGGACATCAGCAGCAAGGCGATCTCCTTCGTCCAGCAGAACATGACCGCGTCGCTGGACTACGCCGAGAAGCTTCTGCGCGCCACCGATCTGTCCGAGGTGATGCGGCTGCACGCCGAATATGTGCAAAGCCAGATGAAAGCGCTGACTGAGCAGGCCAGTGAAATGGGGCAAAGCATGGGCCGGGCCGCCATGGACATGGGGAAACCTAAAATCTGACCGCCATTACCCGGCCGAACCGGGCGCGCTCGACCCTTTGCCTTGGAGCTTTTTTCCGCAACACGATATTTTGCGCCGCAGTATCTTATTGCGTTGCACAATTACTATGATAGGGTGTGAGAGGCTGCTTTGCCCGGCCTCGGAATCGACGATCCCGAATACGGGCATCCCTGACCCGCTCCGCCGATCGGGCCGTTAGCGAGATCACACGAGTCATCCGATGCAAAGGACACATGCCATGACCAACAAAAGCGATCCATTCGAAGTCCCCGAACAGGTGCGCGCATTCGCCGAAAAAGGTATCGCGCAAGCCCGCGACAACTACGCGAAATTCAAGGAGGCCGCGCAGGACGGCAACGGCGCCATCGAGGCGGTATTCAGCGCCGCTAGCAAGGGCGCACACGCCTATTCCAGCAAGCTGCTCGGCTTTGGTCAGGCCAACACCAGCGCCGGCTTCGATTTTCTCCAGGAACTGGTCGGCGCGAAATCGCTGTCCGATGCGACCGAAGTGTGGAGCAGCCACACCCGCAGGCAATTCGGGACGTTTGCAGCCCAGGCCCGGGAGCTTGCCGAGTTGACCCAGACGATCGCGGCCGAAACCGCCGAGCCGATCAGGACAGGTGCGTCGAAACTGTTCCAGCCCCCCGCCTGATCGAACGGAACGTTGCGGTCTGCGACAAGCCCGGACCTGCGTGGTTCGGGGTTTCGCCCGCTTCGAGGCCGGCTCCCGCCGGGGACCCGCCGAGGGCCGGGACATGTCGTCGAAGGCTATCGATTCCGCGGAGCAAGCCGAGCCCTCAGTCGAGGGCGAGGGGCGGTTGCGGCTAATGTCGTCGCTTAAGCGGCCGGCCCCGCGATAACCGATGGTTGCGGCCTTGCCAAAACAGGGCGTTGCTCCTAGTTTCCGCTCCGTTCGCAGCCGTTTTCAGGATGCGAGCCGGATGCAGTTGTAGCTCAGTTGGTTAGAGCGCCTGTCTGTGGAACAGGAGGTCGGTGGTTCGAGCCCACCCAACTGTACCAACGAAATCAGACACATAGATAGAACTTTCGCCTGCTCCCCTTGAGCATTTCCCCTTGGGGTGGGGTGGGGAGGGGTGTGGGTGTTCCACCCGTCACCATCCGTCATGCGATGCCGCTAAGTGGTAAGTTGGCCGTGGCGATTGGTTGCACATCATGCACGACTGATTCGTGCAGGGGAGAGCGCGTGAGGGGATTAAGCGGTGATGAATGCAAGTCGCGAAGGCATCGTGGCGGTGCGTGTCATGATCGACGGACCGAATATCGCCAACATCCTCGTTTGATCAGTAAATCGAAGAAACCGAGCGCGGCTCGGCCGGACCGAAACTTCAGTCATCAGTCGGTTCAAAGTCCTGAGACCGGGCACGGGATGTCAGCAGGGAAGCGACCGAGCCAACCTTTCATGATTGGTGCGGGAGCATTCGGCGTCAACGGTCGCGCGTACCGTGATGCGTCGAAGCTAAGGGTGAGCGGCACGATCTCACCGCCGGTGAGCGAGCCTTTTGAGAATGCTGTGCGACCCGAGCAAGAGGAGCATCGCTTACAGTTTACGGCGTTTGCATATTATTCTCAGAGTCGGCTTCAGCGACTCCATTAAGGTAGTCTGCCATCGCCACGAGGTCGAAGCGCCCGTCGAGCGCAACGATTCCATCATTCCCCAAGGTGCTGCCGTACGCGTCCAAATCCGCGGCCGCCGCCCGCAAGGCGTCATACAAGTCTCGTGGCGTAATCGGCTTTATTGCGGCCATCTGGGTCGGATTGCCGGCTCTTGCTTCGGTGGACATGGGATTCTCCTTCGTCAGGACGGAGCAACGCGACCGGCGCGGAAAATGTTCGCACTGCCGCGATTCCTCGGGCTGGAGCGTGCACCGTGTGAAAGAAGGCGAGCAGCCACCACAACAATCCGATAAGCAGGAGCAGCCCGGTCGTTATTGCAAGAATGAAATAACGAGACATACCCGCCAACGCAGTTGTGAAATGTTGGTTTCGAGGCGCGACAAAAAATGGTGGCGGATCAGTAAGCCGTCTCTTGTCACCACGATGAAGGGCGGGCGTTGACGTGCGCATCAAAGCTCGCGGCAATGAGGGTGCGACGCGCGCGAGTTCCACATTGGCGGTTCCGAAGGAATGCAGTTCCCCGGGAATGCGTGCTGAGCGCGCCGGTTGCTCGCCACTTCCGAGCCGATATATCAGCAGCTCGCGAGTCGTCGGCAGCTGGATGCGCCATCGCCTGTCAAAGCGATCCCAAAATCGTATCAGCCGAATTAGTCGCCTACCAAATGCTCCAGCATCGCGTCGCAGGCGATCTCAGCCTCTTCAAGAGACTTAAATGGCGAGCCTGTGATCCCGATTGCGCGACGGCCTCCGTAAAGTGGACGCCATGACGCCACATAGCCTGACCTTCCGTGAAATCCGGGGCCGGTAAAACTTTTAAAGAAACTGATTGCGAAGGAATAATCATCGCTATTCGCGCTCCAAACTTCCATCTCCCCGACGGCACGCTGGAATTGGAGCGCCGCCATTCGATAGGGCAGGTCTCTCAAGGTACTGGGCATCGCGATACTCCACATGCGATGCAGGAAATCTATACCCAGCCGCGCAAATTGGGGAGTCCGGTATTGAGCGGGATCGACTGGTCAAGAGGGGCCAAACCCAATCAGCAAAGGCGGTTGCGCTCATCTTCGCACCGCATCATCTGGCCAAATGGGGATTTACTCAATCCGCAGTTTCCGCCTACTGGCCGCTGTGCGGCTAAACTCGAGGCGTCTTTTGGGAGTTGGCGTTGGGTTCCCGAATTAACTCCGAGCGCCTATATAAAGCTTAATTTCAATCGATCGTTGTGCGCACCACTCGGGGTGCTACGCCTTTTTCACCGGACATTGCCCTACGTCCGGGTCCACCTTGGCGAAGTCGCCGTAGGCGAGACCCGCCGCCTTGGTGACCGCGCGC
>JBIQHO010000234.1:0-5653 GCA_044508545.1 Bradyrhizobiaceae bacterium
CAGTCGCTGCAGGCGATGCTGGAGCGCATGGGCGTCAACATCCGCGGCGCCACCATCCGCACCGGCAACGTCGCCGCCGTGATGGTGACCGGCAACCTGCCGGCCTTCGCCACCCAGGGCACGCGGATGGACGTCACCGTCTCCGCGCTCGGCGACGCCAAGAGCCTGCAAGGCGGTACGCTCCTGGTGACCCCGCTGCTGGGCGCCGACGGCAATGTCTATGCGGTAGCGCAAGGCTCGCTCGCCATCGGCGGCTTTCAGGCCGAAGGCGCGGCCGCGAGCGTCACGCGCGGCGTGCCGACCAACGGCCGCATCGTCAACGGCGCCATCATCGAGCGCGAGATCGAATTCGCGCTGAACCGCCTGCCCAACGTTCGCCTCGCGCTGCGCAATGCCGACTTCACCACCGCCAAACGCATCGCCGCCGCGGTCAACGATTTCCTCGGCACCAAGACCGCGGAGCCGATCGATCCTTCCACCGTGCAGTTGACGCTTCCGAAGGAGTTCAAGGGCAACGTGGTGGCGCTGTTGACCGAGATCGAGCAGTTGCAGGTCGAGCCCGACGTCGTGGCCAAGATCGTCATCGACGAGCGCTCCGGAATCATCGTGATGGGACGCGACGTCCGCGTCGCCACAGTTGCCGTTGCACAAGGCAACCTCACCGTGTCGATCTCCGAAACTCCGCAGGTCAGCCAACCGAATCCGCTGGCGCGCGGACGCACGGTGGTGACGCCGCGCAGCGCCATCAGCGTCAGCGAGGACGGCAAGAAACTCGCCCTGGTCAAGAACGGCGTTTCGCTTCAGGAACTGGTCGACGGCCTCAACGGACTCGGCATCGGTCCACGCGACCTGATCGGCATTTTGCAGGCTATCAAGGCCGCCGGCGCGATCGAAGCCGATATCGAGGTGATGTGATGGACACCCACACTGCCGGCAGCCTGATCGCAAGCGCCTATCACAGCATGCCGCGCAAGGCGATGATGCCGATGCTGAACGGCCGCCCTGACCCGCAGCTCCAGCAGGCGCTGGAGAAAGTGTCCCCGCAGGCCATTCAAAAGGCGTCGGCGACCTCGCAGGATTTCGAGGCGATGTTCCTCAATTCGATGTTCTCGCAGATGACCGCCGGCCTGAAGGGCGAAGGTCCGTTCGGCGACACGCCGGGCACCGGGGTGTGGCGCTCGATGCTGACCGAGCAGTACTCCAGATCATTCGCCAAGGCCGGCGGCGTCGGCGTGTCCGACGCCGTGTTCCGAACTCTCATCATGCAACAGGCGAGCCAGACCACGCCGGCGCCGAAGGAGGTCCCATGACGCCGAGATCCCGGGAACCGCAGGCCTCGCCTGCTCCGCCGCCCGTCGCGACCCCGGCCGGCGCCCGCCGGCTTGCCGACAGCATGCTCGACACCATGAACGCGCTGCTCGCCGTCATCGAGCGCGAAACGGAACTGGTGCGCGCCGGCAAGATTCGCGAGGGCATGTCCCTTGAAAAGCAGAAGAGCGAGTTGTCGCGCCGCTACGCCGGCGCCATCAGTCATTTCAAGAACAGCAAAACCTACATGACGCAATCGACGCCGGAACTGCTCGCCGCCCTGCAACGCCATCACGATGTGTTCCGCGCGATGCTACAGGTGAACCTGACAGTGCTCGCGACTGCGCACGCGGTCTCCGAAGGCATCGTGCGCGGCGTCAACGCCGAGGCGCAGCGCCGCTCCGTGCCGCAGACATATACAGCCAGCGGACAGCGCAGCGCGCCGCCGCGCCAGCACACCAGCCCGATCGCGGTCAGCCGCTCGCTGTAGGATTCAAGCTCGCGCTAAATCGCGGCGACGATTCGTCCTCCTCTCACGCTTGCGGACGAGGTCGACCGAAGTACCATTCCCTCCCAACGGAGAGGGAGCGCGCGCAGCCAACGTCTTCACAAAAATCGAAAAAGCTCTGTACGCGCGGCTTCGGGATTGACGACGCGTGCTGCGCCCTGCCCGCGCGCTGTCGAATTCGGTTTGATTCGAATTGCCGGGTTTGCATCAGCAAATCATCCACCACGTTCTCTAACGCGGCGTTGAGACATGGACGCTAGGCTTGCCATCAAAAGGGGGACAGGATTTGACTCGAGGGGAGCCCTGAGGAGGCGACCATGGGTACGGATTTTAGCATCAAGCCGGTCGGCGCGCCTGTCGCGGCGGTTGCCGTTCAGCCGGCGTCCAGCGCATCTGTCGATGCGGTGGCGACTCAACTTCCGCCGAGCCAGAGCGTCACGGCGGTGGAGGTGAGCGCGCGCGTGCGTAACGAGCCGCATGCCTCAAGCGATACGCTGTCGCGTCAGGTGATCGTCGATCGCGATGCCGCATCGATGGTCTACCAGGTCGTCGACAACCGGACGAGTATGGTCGTGAAGCAATTCCCCGACGAGGCGATGCTGCGGCGGCGCGCCTATTTCCGCGCGCTCGATATGGTGAATGCAGAGCGCGGACAACCCATCGTCACCGACCGGCGAGCGTAGCCTTCAGGATCAGTTCTGGTGAACGTAAGCCGTCTCGAGCGTGCTGGCGCCTGTCGCCGGATCGCTCATGACCGTGCTGACCTGCGCTGTGCCAGCCTTTGTCAGCACGAATTTTGAATCGCCGACCCGGAACGAGTTGTTCTTGATCAGGACGTCCTGATACTTGATCGTGGTGCCGTACTGGTACTTGGCCTTGGCGCGGAAGCCGTTGACGTTCGAAATCGACACCGAGAACGGCTTCTGGTTGGCGTACTTGCCGCTCCAGGTGCCCTCGAAAACCTCGGGATCGACGTCCACATACTTGCCGGTGTTCAGATTGACGTTCTGTCCCACCGTCGTGTAGTTCGCAGCCAGGATGCTCAAGACATCAGCCATGATCCGGCTCTTTCGATAACGCGCGGCGTCACGCCCGCCCGGACAGACCGGCTGCGAGATTGCAGTTGATGTCGATCAGCGGCTTCAATTTCGCAGGGTCCGGATTGACCTGCATGTCCACTGTCTGCTTCATCACGAAGACGCCGATGTTGGCGATGTTCTGGCGAACCTCCAGCGGCTGCTGGTTGTTGTCGCTGTCCGCCGCGCTCATGAAGATCGACCACAGGCGGCGGTTGAACAGCAACGCGTTGTGCATGTTCTTGTCCGGCCCATTCCAGTTGTCGTGGATTTCCTGGAGCTGTCGCGCCGCCTTTAGGAGTGCCTGAGCTTCGATTTCGCGGGGAGAAGACGAGGCCTGAGCCGTCCTGGCGTAGGCTTGAGCAGCATTCGACATTCAAAACCTCGGGGAAAACAGCGGGCGCACGGACTTCGGCGCTGCTGATATCTCTACCAGAGCCGCCTTTAAAATAAGTTACCCGACGTTTTCACATGCGTCTAAAAAATGGCGGCGAAACGCAACCTCTCTTTGTCGCCCGCGCGACGGACGCCACGCCGCCTCGTCGCCCCTTGGGGCTGCCGCGACGCCGCGCTCTCCGCGGTCAGCGCAGCAGTTGCAACACGCTCTGCTGCGACTGGTTCGCCAGCGCCAGCGCGGACACCGCGATCGACTGCCGGGTAGCCAGCGCCTGACTGTTCGCCGCTTCCTCGTTAGTGTCGGCCAGCGTCAGGTTCGACGATCCGGTTTGCAGCACGTTGATCAGGTTCTTCGAGAAGTCCTGGCGGATCTGCACGATCGACAGGTTGGAGCCGAGCGTCGAGGCCTGCGTGCGCAGCATGCTCGAAGCCTTGTCGAGGCTCGCGATCACGCTGTTGGCCGAGCCATTGTCCAGGAAATCGGCGCCCACCGTCAGGGGCGACAGTCCGAGGCCGGCTGCATTGGAGTTGGTGCCGTTGATGGTAAGCACGGACTTTCCGGTTTCGTTGAAGATCAGCTTGAGCTGGTCGCCGTTGAGAAGGTTGATGCCGTTGAACGACGAGTCCGCCGCCGTCGTGTTGATCTGTTCAATGATGTTATTGTACTGATTGACGAGACCCGCGCGCGACGCCTGAACCTCGGGGTCCAGAACCGGCGCGGCGGCGGCAAGACCGTTGAAGGCATAGCCGGTGGCGGCCGCGGTCCCGCCGATCGCGCCGATGGTCGCGGCGGCGGCCTCGTTGCTGGTCGAGATCGTGATGACGCCCGCCGCGTTGATCGTGGCCTGAAGATGGTTGGAGGCGAGCTGCGCGTTCAGGTCGTTCAGCGTCTTGACGGTCCCGTTGGTGCCGTCGCCGAACGTTATGCTGGTCGCCACGCCGCCGCCGGTCGAACCGATCGTCAGCGTCTTGCCGTCGAGATTCCCCGCGCCGCCGCCGCGCGCCGTGGCCCCCGCGGCGAGGCCGAGCCTTGCGAGCACGCCGGCCGGCGTGGAATCCGTCAGTGTCAGGTCCTGCGCGGTGCCGGTGTTGAGCGCTATGCCGCCGCTGCCGTCGACCGACGATGCCGTCACGGTGTTGCCGTGCAGCGTATCGATCACGCCCAGCAGCGCGCCCAGCGTCTGGTCGATGCCGATGGTGACGTTGCCTGAAGCATCCGTGGTCGCCGCGCCGGAGGCGGCAAATGTGATTGTCTTGCCGTTGACGGAAAAGCTGTCGCCCGCCACCGGGCCGGTCGGCGTCGCGGCAGCGCCGTCGGTTAATGCGTTGATAAGCGTCGCGCCGGTTGCGAGCGCGCCCGCGGTGCCGGTCTTCAGGGCGGCGCCGGGTGTCGCTGCGGCGTTCGTAAATGCTGTCGTGCCTCGCAGGTCCAGCGCGGTGGCGCCCGCCACGGGAAGGCTCTCGACCGACGATTTCTGCGAATAGCCAACCTGGGATTGCAGAACCTGATTGGCGACCGACTTCGCCGTATCCACCAGCTTCTGCAGCGACGTCAGGCCGGTATTGGCGGCCTGCAGCACCTGTACCCCGTTGCCGATGCCGTCGAGCAGGTTGTTGATGTCGTTGGCGCGGTTATCGAGCGCTGCGGCGGTGAAAAAATTGGTCGGGTTGTCGAGCGCCGTGTTCACCTTCCTGCCGGTGGAGAGACGGTTCTGCGTTCTCGCCAGCAGGTCGGCAGTGGACTGCAGCGAGAGCAGATTCTGGCGAACGGATGCCGAAAGCACGATGTCGGTCATGTCTGGCCTTTCCATACCGTGGACGGTCGCCGACAAGCAGCGAAAGCCGGTTCTGGCCGGAAAAGTGAACGAGACGTTTTAATTTATGGTTAACCGGAGATTAATCCGCAGATTGCCGCGGCTCTCGCCTTCGCCCGCGGCATCCGATGTGTTCCCTGAATTCAAGTCCTGAAACGTCAGGGGTCCAAAGGTTTTAGCGTAGTGAGCTAAACTGCCGAGTGCGGACATGCCAATCGCATCTCGCAGAGCTTCCAGCTCGCTTTCTCAATGGGTTGCCGGACGCTGCTGACACTGCGGCTCAGAATGAAGTTCAGCGTGCCTGCAAACAACAACGGCGGGGTTTCCCCCGCCGTTTCCGTCGTCTGATGACGTCGCTGGATCAGCGGAGCAGTTGCAGCACGCTCTGCTGTGACTGGTTGGCCAGCGCCAGCGCGGACACCGCGATCGACTGGCGGGTGGCCAGCGCCTGGCTGTTCGCCGCTTCCTCGTTGGTGTCGGCGAGCGTCAGGTTCGACGAGCCGGTCTGCAACACGTTGATCAGGTTCTTCGAGAAGTCCTGACGGATCTGC
>JBIQHO010000235.1:0-5644 GCA_044508545.1 Bradyrhizobiaceae bacterium
ACGCAGGCGCTTGGCCGAGGCTTTAACAGCTATTATGACGACAACGCGCGCGGCGGCTCGGTCGAGGCCGGCACCGAACTGATCCCGATGAACACGCTGAAGGCGGCGTTTCATTACCGCGAGGATTCCCACACCGAATGGAATCACAACCAGCCGACGCTGCCCTCTGGAGGCTTTGTCGAGCCGAAGCAGAATCAGGCGCAGACGACGTATTCGCTCGCGTTGGAAGACACGTTCCACGTCAGACCGGATTTCGATCTGGTCGGTGGCATCAGCTACGACGATTACTGGATCAGCAAGGCCCAGGAATACAACAGTGCCCGCGGGATTTACGAATACCCCAAGGGGGGCGCCAATGCCTTCAACTGGCAGACGGCGGCAATCTGGCGCTACAGCGATACCGCGGAGGTTCATTTCAGCGTGTCCGACCGCGCGCGCTTTCCGACCATCTTCGAGCTTTACAGCCAGCGGTTCGGTACCGCGATTCCCAACCCCAACCTAGGCCCCGAGCGCGCCACCAACTACGAACTGGGCTGGAAGGGTCGCATCGCTCCCAACCTGAAGGGCTCGGCTGCGATCTTCTATAGCGACGTGCGCGATCTGATCCAGGCGGTTCGTGTCAGCTCGACGCAGTCACAGACGCGCAACATCAACAAAGGCGAGTTCTACGGCTTCGAGATGTCGCTGGACGCGCAGCTTTCGCCGCAGCTTGCGATCGGCGGCAACTATACGTTCATCGAGCGTGACGTCAGTGACGTGTCCGTTCCCGGTTTCAAGCCGGGCGGCATGCCGACACACAAGGCATTCCTTTATGCGTCGTGGCGGCCGATCGATCTGCTTACCGTCACGCCGAGCCTGGAGATCGCCAGCGACCGCTGGAGCGAGGTCAATACCTCCGGGAGCGGAGTGGTGTATAACGCCTTTCCCGCCCCCTATATCCGCACCGGAGCTTATACGCTCGCCAACGTCAACGTCAGCTATATGCTGATGGAGAACGTCGAGCTGGCGGGCGGCGTCAAGAACCTGCTCGACCAGAACTACGAACTGGCTTGGGGTCTGCCGCAGCCGGGACGCACGTTCTATCTCAAGGCGAAGGCCACCTTCTAGAGCGGGACGAGAAAAGTGTGGTGCGGCTTTCCGCCCGCATCCCGCTTCTTAAGATGTTGAAATCGACCACGTTGATGATTCTTGATCGATTCGATCAGAAATCATCATGCGCTAGCCCCGGCGAGCGCCAAGGAAGAATTCGGCATTGCCGTCGCCGCCGGCGATCGGCGACGGAAAGACATCGATGTCGGTGCATCCGAGCGTCGCCGCAAAGGCCGCGATGTCGTCGCACACCGCGCGATGCACCGCCGCGTCGCGCACAATGCCTTTCTTGATCGCGGCGCGCGGCGCCTCGAATTGCGGCTTGATCAGCGCGAGGAGATGCATCGGCGCGGCGGCAAGAGACAACGCGACCGGAAGAATGGCCTTCAACGAAATGAAGCTCGCATCCATCACCACCACATCCGGCCGCTGCGGCAGTCGCTTGCCCTCGAACGAGCGGATGTCGGTGGATTCCATCGACACCACGCGAGGATGGCCGCGCAGGGTCGGATGCAGTTGATCGCGTCCGACGTCGACGGCGAAGACCAGGGCGGCGCCGTTCGCGAGCAGCACCTCGGTGAAGCCGCCGGTCGAGGCGCCGACATCGAGGCAGACATGATTCTCGATCTCGATCGGATAGCGTTCCAGCGCGCCGGCGAGCTTGACGCCGCCGCGCGACACGTAGGGGTGCGCGGGTTGAGCCTCAAGCGTGGCGCTCACCGGGATCGTCTCGGAGACTTTGCTCACCGCGTTGCCATTGGCGGTAACGAGTCCGGCCTCGATCGCCGCCTGCGCCCGCGCCCGGCTCTCGAACAGGCCGCGCTCGACCAGCAGAACGTCGGCGCGCCTGCGAGGAGGGGACACGGTGCTGTCGCGCTTCGCCATTGTCAGCCCATAGCCGTCAACCCATAGTCACACCCGGCTGCAAGCCGGCCAAAGGCAAGGCGGCAGTCCCGATTGGATCACGCCAGCTTGACGGTCTCGGTGTTGACGTCCTTGCCGAGCGCCTCGAACACCTTGGCGACGATCCCCTTGGCATCGAGCCCCGCGACGGCGTACATCGCCGCCGGCGTGTCGTGGTCGAGAAATTCGTCCGGCAGGATCATCGCGCGCATCCGCAGCCCGCCATCGAGCATGCCGTTGTCCGACAGCGTCTGCATGACGTGCGAGCCGAAGCCGCCGATCGAGCCTTCCTCGATGGTGATCAGCACTTCGTGGTCGCGCGCGAGCTTCATCACCAGATCGACGTCGAGCGGCTTCATGAAACGCGCGTCGGCGATGGTCGTGGAGAGGCCGTGCGCGGCAAGCTCGTCTGCCGCCTTCTCACACTCGGCGAGGCGGGTGCCGAACGACAAGAGCGCGACCTTGTTGCCCTGGCGAATGACTCGGCCCTTGCCGATCGGAAGCGGGACGCCGACCTCCGGCATCTCGACGCCGCGGCCTTCGCCGCGCGGATAGCGCACCGCGCTCGGGCGGTCGTTGATCGCGACCTGCGTCGCGACCATGTGCACCAGCTCGGCCTCATCGGCGGCGGCCATGATGACGAAGTTCGGCAGGCAGCCGAGATAGGCGTTGTCGAACGACCCGGCATGCGTCGCGCCGTCGGCGCCGACGAGGCCGGCGCGGTCGATGGCGAAGCGCACCGGCAGCGACTGGATCGCCACGTCGTGCACGACCTGATCGTAACCGCGTTGCAGGAAGGTCGAATAGATCGCGCAGAACGGCTTGTAGCCTTCGGTGGCGAGGCCGGCGGCGAAGGTCACCGCGTGCTGCTCGGCGATGCCGACATCGAAGGTGCGCTTGGGGAAAGCCTTGTTGAAGATGTCGACGCCGGTGCCCGACGGCATCGCCGCGGTGATGGCGACGATCTTGTCGTCCTTTTCGGCTTCCTTGACGAGGCTCTGGCCAAACACGTTCTGGTAGGCGGGCGCGTTCGGCTTGGATTTGGACTGCGCGCCGGTGGTGATGTCGAACTTGACCACGGCGTGATACTTGTCGGCTGCGGCCTCGGCGGGTGGATAGCCCTTGCCCTTCTGCGTGACGACGTGAACCAGGATCGGGCCGTTCTCCATGTCGCGGACGTTCTTCAGCACCGGCAGCAGATGATCGAGATTGTGGCCGTCGATCGGGCCGACGTAGTAGAAGCCGAGCTCCTCGAACAGCGTGCCGCTGTTGACCATGAAGCCGCGCGAATATTCCTCGACGCGCTCGGCGCGGTCGGCGATCATTTTCGGCAGGTGCTTGCCGAGCTGCTTGGCCGCTTCGCGCAGCGAGCGGTAGGTTTTGCCCGAGTAAAGCCGCGACAGGTAGGCCGACATCGCCCCGACCGGCGGCGCGATCGACATGTCGTTGTCGTTGAGAATGACGATCAGCCGCGAATTCATCGCGCCGGCATTGTTCATCGCCTCATAGGCCATGCCTGCCGACATCGCGCCGTCGCCGATCACCGCGATGACATTGTTCTTGCCGCCGGAGAGATCGCGCGCGACTGCCATGCCGAGGCCGGCCGAGATCGAGGTGGATGAGTGCGCCGCGCCGAACGGATCGTAGTCGCTCTCGGAACGCTTGGTGAAACCGGAGAGGCCGCCCGCAGTGCGTAGCGTGCGGATGCGGTCGCGGCGGCCGGTGAGAATCTTGTGCGGGTAGGCCTGATGGCCGACGTCCCAGATCAGCCGGTCGCGCGGCGTATCGAAGATGTAATGGATCGCGGTGGTCAGTTCGACCACGCCGAGGCCAGCGCCGAAGTGTCCGCCGGTGACGGACACGGCATCAATCGTTTCCTGCCGCAACTCGTCGGCGACCTGGCGAACCTGCTCCACCTTGAGCTTGCGCAAGTCATCGGGGGTGCGGATCGTGTCAAGGAGCGGTGTCTTACTGAAGCTGGACACGGCAGAGTTCCAATTTGCATGTCAGGCGGCTGAAAGACTGATATGGGCATCGCGGAGGCGTTGCGCATCTTACCCCGGTCCTCGGGCCTCCTGAGCAGGGAAAAACGGTTCAAGCCTATCGCGCGCTGCATCCGCAAGCTGTGATACAGGTCACATTTGCAGCACGGTCCGATCTCTTGGCATTTATACAAGCATTTTCAGTCTCTTAGCCGGATCGGCCGGGCCCCGGTCGGGGCGAGACGAGCGTGCAAATGTATAGCGTTTCTAATCTTATACCAAGCCTCCTCCCTAAAGCCAACTCGCGGCGTTGTTGTAAGTCAGGCCAGGCCGCGCATTGGTTCAATGAGCGTCGATCTCAACGGCGGAAGGGGGCTGGATGTTCCCTGTCTAACTCGGGACGGACGCCGGGGGAAGGGCCTCGGCCGCCGGTCCGGTTCCGGTGGTTGCCAGCGCGCCGGCAGGATTTTTGACGCGGTCGGCCAGCGCCACCGGGCCGCATACGATGAGATAGAAGTCGTAAGGGTGCGGCCGCTCGCTCGCCATCACGAACTGGAAATGCACCCGGAAGAACTGCCAGCGGAACGTGTTGTAGCGCGCGAGATCGATCATGTCGCGGAACCGGATCGGAACCACGGTCGGGTTGCGCCGTGCCGCGCCGGCATCGATGCCGTGACCTTTGATCGGATCGAACGGATAGAAGTTCATCACGTCCTTGCGCGACTGGCCGTCGATCCAGTCGATCGCCGGTTCGACCGCGAGGCGGCGCAGGTGCTGACGGAACGGCGCGGAGGCAGGAATGAAGCCGACGATCGGCAGGTTGCCGCCCAGCGTCAGCAGCACTACGCGCGGACCGTGGCGGCCGAGGTCAGGATCGATCGCGAGCGCGCGCGCCACCATCTCGACGCCGAGGAACGAGCCGGAGGAGTGACCGACCACCACCACTTCCTCGGCGTCGGTGGTGCGCGCGACCTCGACGAGGTGTTGCGCGAAGCGGTCGATGCGGCGGTCCCAGTCCGGGCGCTCGCGGTGCGCGAACTGCCAGGTGAAAATGGTGTCGGACATCAGATAGAGCGCATAGGTACGCTTCTCGGTGGTTTTCAGCAGCGCCCAGAGCGCGGCGACGAACACCATGATCGCGGCGACCCACGTCACGGCGGACGGCGCGCCGAGATATCCGGCCAGCGTGGTGGCGGCCCATGCCGCGAGCGCCGACCAGATCGCGAGGTTGAGCAGCACGAAGTGCGGGTAGGTGATGAACATGCCGAAGCGCCAATGCGCTTTCCAGATGCGCGGGATGACGCCGTCGAACAGCGCGCGGCAGTAGATGGCGACGGCGCTTACGACCGTGCGCCAGATCGGTTTGGCTAAGTCGTCCTTGATGAGGTCTTCCCAGCGCAGGAAGTCGTAAGCGACGCGGGTCTGCCAGCCGGGCCCTTGCGTGTCGATCGACCATGACGCCATTGTGCCGTCGTCGGTGCTCCGCGGCCGGCCGACGCTTGCCTGCAAACCGTAGAGCTTGGCCGACTTGCGCAGTTCGGTGCGGAACATGCGATAGTATTGCGCGAGCCCGCGCGGGTCGTAGCCCTGAACGTAAATGACATGACGGCGTTGAACGCGCACGCGCTGGTCCCGGGGTTATGGCGTCGTCATGCGGAGCGGCGGCCCGC
>JBIQHO010000236.1:0-5630 GCA_044508545.1 Bradyrhizobiaceae bacterium
TCGCGCAGCTTTTCTTTCTGTTTCCTCCCCCCTTGTGGGGGAGGGTCAGGGAGGGGGGTAGCCGGCGATGCCTCATGCTACGGTCAACACGCTTCAACGCAGTCGGGCAAAGCAATTGCGCCGGGCAATGACGCCTGCAGAGACGCTGTTGTGGCGCTATCTGAAAGCCCATCGGATCGACGGGCTCGGTTTTCGCAGACAAATGCCGTTGGGGAATTACATTGCCGATTTCGCCTGCATGTCGGCGCGGTTGATCGTGGAGCCTGACGGTCAGTCGCATGATTTCGATGCGCAACGAAAGGCTGACGAGAAGCGCGATGCGTTCTTCGTTGCTGAAGGCTTTCGCGTCGTGCGCTTCAGCAATCAGGATGTAATGTCGAACTTGGAAGGCGCCGTGGAAGCGATCCGCCTTGCAGCTTCGTCCGGTGCGAGCGGCTTACCCCCCTCCCTGACCCTCCTCCACAAGGGGAGAGGGAACGAGGAGACGCATGCCTCCAAAAATTCCCAACCTTCTGAAGTTGCCGCTTCATCAGTTCGAGGACCACAGCCATGAAATTCACCCTCTCCTGGCTGAAAGAGCATCTCGACACCGATGAGCCGCTGGACAACCTCGCCGACAAGCTCACCATGATCGGGCTCGAGGTCGAGCACATCGCGGACAAGTCGAAGGCGCTTGCGCCCTACACCGTCGCGCGCGTGGTCTCTGCCGCGCAGCATCCGAATGCCGATCGACTCAGGGTGTGCATGGTCGATACCGGCGAGACCAACGACAAGGGCGAGCCCGCTCATATCCAGGTGGTGTGCGGCGCGCCCAACGCGCGCGAAGGCCTTGTCAGCGTGTTCGCGCCGCCCGGCACCTACATTCCGGGCAAGGACATCACGCTCGGGGTCGGCACCATTCGCGGCGTCGAGAGCCGCGGCATGCTGTGCTCGGCGGCCGAGCTCGAAATCTCCGACGACCATGACGGCATTATCGAACTGCCGGCCGACGCGCCGGTCGGCGCCGGTTATGCGGAATGGGCAGGCCTCGGCGATCCCGTCATCGAGATCAACCTGACGCCGAACCGGCAGGATTGCACCGGCGTGCACGGCATCGCGCGCGACCTCGCCGCCGCCGACATGGGCAGCCTCAAAAATCCGACCATCAAGCCGGTCAAGGGCGAATTTCCCTGTCCGGTGAAGGTCACGGTTGAAGACTCCACGTTGTGCCCCGGCTTCGCGCTGCGGCTGGTGCGCGGGGTGAGGAACGGCCCCTCGCCCGAATGGCTGCAAAAGCGCCTGACCTCGATCGGTTTGCGCCCGATCAACGCGCTGGTCGATATCACGAACTTCATCACTTACGATCGCGGCCGGCCGCTGCACGTGTTCGACGCGAACAAGGTGCACGGCCATCTCACGGTGCGCCGCGCCCGCGATGGCGAGACGCTGCTGGCGCTCGATGGCCGCACCTACACGCTCGATCCGGGCGTCTGCGTCATCGCCGACGACAAGGGTGTCGAATCGCTCGCCGGCATCATGGGCGGCGAGGAATCCGGCTGCGACCAGAGCACGACGGACGTGCTGATCGAATCGGCGCTGTGGAGCGAGATCAACATCGCGCAGACCGGCCGCAGGCTCGGCATCAATTCCGACGCGCGCTATCGTTTCGAGCGCGGCGTCGATCCCGCCTTCATGGTGCCCGGGCTCGAGATGGCGACGCGGCTGGTGATGGAATTGTGCGGCGGCGCGCCGTCGGAGACGATCGTCGCCGGACAGGCGCTGCCCGACGACCGGGTGATCGATTTTCCGCTGACGGAAACAAAGCGTCTCGCGGCGATCGACGTGCCGCTGCCGGAGATGCGCCGCATTCTCGGCCGTCTCGGCTTCATGGTGGCCGGCAACGGTCCGGTGGTGAAGGTCGCCATTCCCACCTGGCGCACCGACGTTCACGGCAAGGCCGACATCGTCGAGGAAATCGTGCGCATCGTCGGCGTCGACAAGGTGCCGATGACGCCGTTCGACCGGGGCGACGCGGCACGCAAGCCGGTGCTGACGCCGATCCAGTCGCGCACGCGAAAGGCGCGGCGGGCGCTCGCGGCACGCGGCATGGTCGAAGCCGTCAACTGGTCGTTCATCGCGAAATAGCAGGCTGAACTGTTCGGCGGCGGGAATGCGGAGCTGGCGCTCGCCAATCCGATCGCGTCCGACCTCTCCGACATGCGGCCGAGCCTGCTGCCGGGCCTCGTCGCCATCGCGCAGGCCAACGCCGATCGCGGATTCCCCGATGTGGCGCTGTTCGAGGTCGGGCAGATCTTCCGCGGCGACCGTCCGCAGGATCAGTTCACCGCGGCCGCCGGCGTTCGCCGCGGCATCGCGTCGTCGGCAGGCATCGGGCGGCACTGGTCGGGCTCGGCCGCGGCGGATGCGCTTGACGTAAAGGCCGATGCGTTCGCGGTGCTCGCCGCAGCCGGCGCGCCGGTGCAGGCGATGCAGGTTGCCGCCAGCAATGAGTCGAAGAATTTTCCGGCATGGCTGCATCCCGGACGTTCGGCTGCGATCCAGATCGGGCCGCACAATGTGCTCGGCTATTTCGGCGAGTTGCATCCGCGCGTGCTCGAAGCGCTGAAGGCCGACGGCCCGGTGATGGCGTTCGAGGTGATCCTCGACCGCATTCCGGAAGCGAAGCAAAAGGCGACGCGCGCCAGGCCGGTGCTGGAACTGCCGGCGTTTCAGCCGGTGTCGCGCGACTTCGCCTTCATCGTCGATCGCGGCGTGAAAGCCGCCGACATCGTGCGCGCGGCGCAAGGCGTGGACAAGAAACTGATCGCCGGCGTCACCGTATTCGACGTCTATGAGGGCAAGGGCATCGAGGCGAACAAGAAATCGGTCGCCATCGCGGTGACCATCCAGCCCCGTGACAAGACGCTGACCGATCAGGAGATCGACGCGGTGGCGGCGAAGATCGTCGCCGAGGTCGCGAAGAAAACCGGCGGGAGCTTGCGGGGCTAGAGCCAGAGTCTCTTCACCGCTTCATGGAAACGGTGAAAAACTCCAGCTCTTTGATGTGACGCGCTTTCTTGACGCGACCGGTCGCCACTTCGCTTGAAAACGCCTAACTCGGCTTTTGTTGCGCGGCTGCTTCCTGCGCTGCCTGGCGTTCCATGTTTTGCCGGTACAAGCTCACGAAATCGATGGGGTCGAGCATCAGCGGTGGGAATCCGCCGTCGCGGACAACCGTTGCAACGATTTGGCGCGCGAACGGGAATAACAGCCGCGGGCATTCGATCATGACCAGCGGATGCAGGTTTTCCTTGGGAACGTTGACGATCCGGAACACGCCGGCATAGGCCAGCTCGAAACCGAACATCAGCTTGCCGGTATGCTCGGCCTTGCCCTCGACCTTGAGCACCACCTCATAGTCGTTCTCCGCGACATTGGAGGCGCCGACGTTGATCTGAACGTTGATCGAGGGGGGCTGTTGCTGCGGGGCGAGCGAGGCAGGCGCGTTGGGATTCTCGAAAGAGAGATCCTTGGTGTATTGAGCCAGCACATTCAACTGGGGTGAAGGGCCCGCCTCTGGAGGTGTGCCGTTGCCGTTGGTCATTGGATTTCTCTCCTGAAACATTCAAGCGAAGCCAGCGAATGATCGGCTTGCTTGAAGGGGCAAATTGCCGCGCCGCCGCGAGTGGCTATCACAAGCCTGCCGCTGTCCACAAGGACAGTGGGACCCCTGGGAGGGTCGTTGGCTGCGTTTGCCCGTCGCGTTTAGCCTCGAGCTTTCGAAAAACCGCCGCAGGTTGCATAGCCTGGCGGCTTAAACTGTTGAAGGAACGCGTTTTCTTCCCGCATTCCGATTTCCCCTTTGATCGGAAACGCGCTATTATTCCTCCAAGCAGCAGTTGAGGAGACAACTCCCTGATCCGGTTCGTTATGCTAAAACGCGGCCTTGGCCGGATCGGAGATCATACCTACATTATTGACGCCGTCTGATGCGAACCTGTGACCCTCGCGGGACGTTCGTTCACCGGGCGAGAACCAGACCGATCAGAAAGTGAAGACGACGTGGATATTTACACCATCATTTTTCTGGCGCTAGCGGTTTTTATCTTCCTGCGGCTGCGCAGCGTCCTCGGCCAGCGCACGGGAAGCGAGCGTCCGCCCTACGACCGTGCGACGCGCGAGGTCCTGCATGGCACGCAGGACAATAATGTCGTCCCGATACCGGGCGCCGTGATCGATCAGCCCCCGTCGGAGCCCGCGGCCGACGTGACGTCTGCCTCCGAGCGCTGGAAAAGTCTGACCGAGCCCGGAACGCCGCTCGCCCACGGGCTCGACGCCATCGCGGCCCAGGATTCGTCCTTCGATCCGAAGCATTTCCTCAACGGCGCGCGCAGCGCTTATGAGATGATCGTGCTGGCGTTCGCCAACGGCGATCGCCGGACCTTGAAAGACTTACTGTCGGCGGATGTCTATGACAGCTTCGATGCCGCCATCAAGGATCGGGAAAAACTCGAACAGCAGACGGAAACGCGATTTGTCTCGATCGACAAAGTCGAGCTGATCGGTGCGGAGCTGCGCGAGGGCGCGGAGCAACTGACCGTTCGCTTCATTTCGCAGATGATTTCGATCACCCGCGACAAGACCGGAGCAATTGTCGACGGAAACCCCGAGAAGATTTCCGACATCACCGATGTTTGGACGTTTGCCCGCGATATCTCATCGCGCGATCCGAACTGGAAACTGGTTGGCACCGGAAGCGCCAGCTAATCTTTACCGGTTCAAAAGGTGCGCCGCCGGATTTTGCGTCGCCGCCGCGCTCATGCCTGTCGCGCTCGAAGCCCGGCATGTCCCTCGTCATCCGGTCTGGCCGTTGGAGATCGCGGGCGGTCAATACATGCCGGTGGCATGGGCCGAGATCGCCGGCTGGAAAGACGATGATCACCTTGAAGCCTTCAAGGCGTTTCGCAGGAGCTGCCGTGCGATAACCGCGAGGCAGCCTCCGGCCGCCGGCCAGAAAGCACTGGGCGCGTCATTGCGGGAGCCGTGTCGTGCCGCCAAGGTCATCGGCAATCCGGACGAGGTCAGGGCACGCGCCTTCTTCGAAACCCATTTCCGGCCGGTGCGAATTTCGCGTCTCGGCGAAGCCGACGGCTTCGTCACCGGCTATTATGAGCCGATCATCGATGGATCGCGCACCAGGACCGATGTCTATAGCGTGCCGGTTTACCGGCGTCCCTCGAACCTCTTCGTCCGGGGGTTCACGCAAAACTCACCGAGCCTGCCCAACAGCGGACCGGTCTATCGCAAGATCGGCCGGCGAAAACTCGTCCCTTATTATGATCGCGCGGAGATCGAGGATGGCGCGATTGCGGGCCGCGGCCTTGAGATCTGCTGGCTCAAGAGCCAGACCGATCTGCTCTTCACGCAAATCCAGGGATCCGCGCGCGTCCGGCTCGAGGATGGCTCGACGCTGCGCATCAACTATGATTCCTATAATGGATATCCCTATACCGCCGTCGGCCGTATCCTGATCGAGCGCAACATCATCCCGAAGGATCAGATGTCGATGCAGCGCATCAGGCAGTGGATGACTGAAAATCCGGACGGCGCCAGCGAGTTGCGCCGCCAAAACCGGTCCTATGTCTTCTTCC
>JBIQHO010000237.1:0-5611 GCA_044508545.1 Bradyrhizobiaceae bacterium
GACCCGACGCTGATGCTCAACGCGCCGGTCCCGGCCGCGAAGAAAGTGCTCGCCAAGGCCGGTCTCACCACGAAGGACATCGACGTCTGGGAGATCAACGAGGCCTTCGCGGTCGTCGCCGAGAAGTTCATCCGCGATCTCAAGCTCGACCGCGAAAAGGTCAACATCAACGGCGGCGCGATCGCGCTTGGCCATCCGATCGGCGCCACCGGATCAATCCTGATCGGCACCGCGCTCGACGAACTGGAGCGCAGTGGCGGGCGCTATGGCCTCGTCACCATGTGCGCCGCCGGCGGCATGGCTCCCGCCATCATCATCGAACGTATCTGAAAGCGAAAGGATATTTCATGAAGCTCGATTCTTCGGTCGCCGCCGTCGTCACCGGTGGCGCCTCGGGCCTTGGCGCGGCTACCGCGCGGGCTCTTGCCTCCTATGGCGTGAAGGTTGCTCTGTTCGACTTCAACGAGGAGAAGGGCGAAGCCGTCGCCAAGGAAATCGGCGGCGTGTTCTGCAAGGTCGACGTTACCTCCGATGAGCAGGTCGACGCGGGCTTTGCCAAGGCGCGCGCGGCCCATGGCCAGGAGCGCATCCTGGTGAACTGCGCCGGTACCGGCAACGCAGTGAAGACCGCCGGCCGCGACAAGAAAACCGGCGAACCCACCCACTTCCCGCTCGACGCCTTCAACCGCATCATCCAGATCAACCTCGTCGGCACCTTCCGCTGCATCGCCAAGTCGGCGAAGGGGATGCTATCGCTGAGCCCGCTGGAGCACGGCGAGCGCGGCGCTATCGTCAACACCGCCTCGGTGGCGGCCGAGGACGGCCAGATGGGTCAGGCGGCCTATTCGGCCTCGAAGGCCGGCGTCGTCGGCATGACGCTGCCGATCGCCCGCGACTTGATGAGCGAAGGTATCCGCGTCAACACCATCCTGCCGGGAATCTTCGACACCCCGCTGTTGCAGGGCGCACCCGAGAACGTCAAGGCGGCGCTGAGCGCCTCGGTGCCGTTCCCCAAGCGTCTCGGCCAGCCGGAGGAGTATGCGCACCTGGCGCTGACCATGATTACCAACGGCTATTTCAACGGCGAAGACGTTCGCCTCGATGGCGCCATTCGCATGGCGCCGCGCTAGCACCGTGGCGGCCACATCCATTTTGTCAGGAGTAACAAGCGATGCCAGATGAAAATCCGGTGCTGACCGAAGTCCGCGGCCCGGTTCTGATTATCACCCTGAACCGGCCGGAAGCGAAGAACGCCGCCAACCTTGCGCTCTCCAAGGGCGTGGCCGCCGCACTCGACAAGTTTGATGTTGACGACAGCCTGACTGTCGGCATCATCACCGGCGCGGGCGGCACCTTCTGCTCGGGCATGGACCTCAAGGGGTTCCTGAAGGGCGAGCGGCCCTCGATTCCGGGTCGCGGTTTCGCCGGTCTTACTGAAGCGCCGCCGAAGAAGCCGCTGATCGCGGCGGTGGATGGTTACGCGCTCGCCGGCGGCATGGAGATTGCGCTGTCGTGCGATATGATCGTCGCCAACCGCAACGCCAAGTTCGGCATTCCCGAGGTAAAGCGTGGCCTAGCCGCCGCTGCCGGCGGACTGATCCGGATGCCGCGTCAGATGCCGTTCCGCGTGGCGATGGAATACGCGCTCACCGGCGAGTTCTTCGGCGCCGAGCGGGCTTATGAGCTCGGCATCATCAATCGTCTCACCGATGGGCCTGCGCTGGATGGCGCGCTCGAACTCGCCAAGGCGATCGGCGCCAACGGTCCGCTCGCGGTGAAGGCATCCAAGCAGGTCGTCGTTCAGTCCCGTCTCTGGACCGAAGACGAGATGTGGAACAAGCAACAGGAGATCGTTGCGCCAGTATTCACGTCCGAGGACGCACGTGAAGGCGCTGCCGCCTTCGCCGAGAAGCGTGCCCCGAACTGGAAGGGCAAGTGAAGGGGCGGTGATGAGCCGCTTCCAGCCCAATCCTGACAGGTGAACTGCTTCGCTGCGGACAGCGCGGCGATATCAAAACCGGAAACGCGGTCCGTCTCGTTGCGAACGGATCGCGTTTCCTTGCAGCCACTTCATTCCGGGCGATCACGTCCTGCTCGAGAGCTCCAGGACGTAGATCTCGAACGGCATCAAGCCGGGTTGAAAGAAGAAGCCCGGATCATGTCCGGGCTTTTTATTGCGCCTGACGTCAAGCGCGGTTCAACTCGTTACGGCCGACCACCATCCAGTGCACTTCATCCGGGCCGTCCGCGAAGCGGAGGTGGCGCACGTCCATGTACATCTCGGCGAGCGGCGTCCAGTTCGAGATGCCGGTCGCGCCGTGCATCTGGATCGCCTGGTCGATGATGCGGCAGGCGCGCTCCGGCACCATGGCCTTGACCATCGAGACCCAGACGCGCGCTTCCTTGTTGCCGAGCACGTCCATCGCCTTGGCGGCCTTCAGCACCATCAGCCGCATGGCTTCGATTTCGCAGCGCGCTTGCGCGATGATCTGGAGGTTGCCGCCAAGATGCGCGATCTTTTTGCCGAAGGCTTCGCGGGTGAGGCCGCGTTCGACCATCAGGTCAAGCGCCTTCTCGGCCTTGCCGATGGTGCGCATGCAATGATGGATGCGGCCAGGGCCGAGGCGGAGTTGGGAAATCTCGAAGCCGCGCCCCTCGCCGAGCAGAATATTCTCCTTCGGAACGCGGACATTGTTGAAGCGCATGTGCATATGCCCACGCGGCGCATGGTCGTGACCGAACACATGCATCGGCCCGATCACCTCCACGCCCGGCGTGTTGACCGGCACCAGAATTTGCGACTGCTGCTTGCTCGGCGCAGCATTCGGGTTGGTCTTCACCATCACGATCATGATCTTGCAGCGCGGATCGCCGAGGCCGGAGATGTAGTACTTCTCGCCGTTGATAACCCATTCATTGCCTTCGAGGCGCGCGGTGGTGGAGACATTCTTGGCGTCCGAAGAGGCAACGTTCGGCTCGGTCATCACATAGGCGGAACGGATTTCGCCGTTAAGCAGCGGCCTCAGCCATTTCTCCTTCTGCTCCTTGGTGCCGACCCGCTCCAGCACTTCCATGTTGCCGGTGTCCGGCGCCGAACAGTTCATCGATTCCGAGCCGAGTGGATATTTGCCGAGTTCGGCGGCGATGAAGGCGTAATCGAGGTTCGACAGACCCTCGCCAGTCTCAGAGTCCGGCAGGAAGAAGTTCCAAAGACCTTCCGACTTCGCCTTGCCTTTGACCTTGTCGAGCAGTTCAAGCTGCTTCGGTGTGAAGCTCCAGCGATCGGTCTTGCTGCGTCCGGCTTCCTCGTATTCCACCTGGATCGGTGCAACTGTTTCTTTCAGGAATTTCCGGACGTGGTCGTAGAGCGGCCGTGCTTTCTCCGACATGCGGAGATCGTTGAGTTCGTCGCTCGGGTTGAGGCCGAATCCGGTCGATGTGGTGGCGTGCATGTTCATGATACGCGATTTCCTCCGCATGAAATTTCAAGGATATCTCGATAATAGGTCGTTGCGAGATTGGAGGGCGCGCCCCGGCTAGTCAATCCATCGCTTGCCTGTCGCCAGGCGATTTAAGACTGAAGCGGGGCCGGTCGTCTTTGACGCACGGTTTGGAACCGGCTATTCACCAAGCCTGAGGGGCTGCGCAAAGCAAGGAAGCGCTCGTGCGGATTAAGTTGGCGGACGTCGCGCGACTGGCAGGGGTCGATGTCTCGGCGGCATCGCGCGTGCTGCGCGGCGAAGCCACCCAGCGCATCCGCGAGGAAACCCGCGAGCGTGTGTTGCAAAGCGCCCGTACCCTCAACTACGCGCCGAACCAGCTCGCGCGCGGCTTGCGCATGGCGCGCTCGTCAACGTTCGGCATCGTGGTGCCGCAGCTCGACAACCCGGTGTTTGCCTCGGCCATCTTCGGCGCGGAGAAGGCGACGCTGCGCCATGGCTATTCGCTGCTGATCGCCCATCGCGGATCGGAGGCGACCGATTCCGTCTATCAGCGGATGTCGCACGGCAACCGTGTCGATGGCTTGTTGGTCGCGAGCCTCGACGACGACAAGCTGCTGCGCGACGAACTTGAAGCCGCGCAGGTGCCGTTCGTGCTGCTCAATCGTCAGTTGGCCGGCGCGCCGCACGCGGTGGTGCTGGACAGCCGCGCCGCGACCGAAATCGCCGTCGATCATCTCGTCGCGCTCGGCCATCGCCGCATCGCGCATCTCGCCGGCCGTCCCGGTGGCTTCAATGCCGGCGAACGGCTGGCCGGCTATCGCGGTGCACTCAAGCGCCACGGCATCGATTTCGATCCGGCGCTGGTCGCGGTCGCGGGCTACACCGCGGAGGGCGGGGCGGCGGCGATGCAGCAACTGCTTCCGACGCATCCAACCGCCGTGCTCGGCGCGACGCTGGTGACGGCGGCGGGCGCGATGGCCGTGTTGCATGAAGCGGGCTTGCAGATTCCGCAGGACGTCTCGGTCGTTGGTCTGCACGATGCGCCGGTCGCCACCATGCTCTATCCGCAGCTGACGACGGTGCGGATGCCGACCGAGCGCATGGGCGAACTCGCCGCCGATTTGTTGATTGCATTAGTTGAGGGACGCACGCCTGAGGCTATCGCGCCGCTGCCGCCCGATGGCATGGTGATCCGGGCATCCACCGGCCCCGCGCCCACCTGAAATTTAGGGTTGACGTATTAGTCGGTTTCGGTCACCCTTTGAACAAACGATTGCTCAGGTGATAACCATCGCGGCCGCCCGGTTGTCGTCGTGTCGATTGAACCAACTTGCGGAGAACGTCCCTTGGAAGCGAGCACTATCGCGGCGGTACGCCAGCGCGACCGGATTGACGCGGACATCGCCAAGGCGTTCGCCGCCATCGTCGGCGACAGCCACGTCCTGACATCGTTCGATGAGCGCCTCCCCTATGCGCGGGACCGTTTGCCGTTTGCCGTATTCGAGGAGCGCGCGGGGGAGATCGCGGGCGACGTGCCGCGGTTGATCGTGTGTCCCGGCAATGCTGATGAAGTCGCCGCAGTGGTGGCGCACGCGCACCGTGCCGGCATTCCGATCATTCCTTACGGCAATGGCTCCGGCGTGCTCGGCGGCGCCATTCCGCTCGGCGGTGAAGTAACTGTTGACCTGCGGCGGCTGGATAAGATCGTCGCTGTCAATCCGGTCGATGCGACGGTAACGGTTCAAGCCGGCATGAATGGCGCAGTGTTCGAGCAGGAACTCAATGCGCAGGGCTTCACCACCGGCCACTATCCGCAATCGATCGAGATTTCGACGGTCGGCGGCTGGGCCGCGTGTCGCGGTGGCGGTCAGGCCAGCAGCCGCTACGGCAAGATCGAGGACATCGTCGTCGGCCTCAAGGCGGTGCTGCCGGACGGCACGCCGCTGGAGGTGCATCCCGTGGCGCGGCGCGCGGTCGGGCCGTCGTTGCGCGATCTGATGGTCGGCAGCGAAGGAACGCTCGGCATCATCACCGAAGTGACGCTGCGGATCTGGAAAAAGCCGGATGTCGAGCGCGGCGTGGTGCTGGCATTTCCGTCACTACAGGCGGCGTGGGATTGCGCGCGTGCCATCATGCAGGCGGAAATTCGCCCGCAGATCGTACGCCTC
>JBIQHO010000238.1:0-5606 GCA_044508545.1 Bradyrhizobiaceae bacterium
CCGTCCACGGTGCCCGGCACCCATTCGCCATCGTGGAATTCGCAAAGCCTCGGCGTCGAGATGGTCGGCGACTATCAGTCCGAACTATTCGACCCCGGCGTCCGGCGCAACACGATCGCCCTGCTCGCGGAAATGCATCTGTGGCTCGGGCTTGATCCGGGCACGATTCGTTTCCATCGCGAAGACGCGAAAACGACTCACAAAGATTGCCCCGGCAAAAACGTCAACAAGGCTCAACTGATCGCCGACGTGCGGGCCAAGATGGCGGAGATCAAGGCGCGCACGGCACCGGTGGCGGTCCCCGCCGTCGCGGACATCCCCGTCGACATGCCGGCCGACACGGATGCGGAGCCTGTGCAGGTCGCCGCGCCGGTCAAGACGGGCCGCGTGCTCGGTTGGTTGTCCGGCCTTAGCGGCAGCCTCGGCTTCCTGACCTACATGACCGACTGGCGCGTTGTCGCGGTGTTGTTCGGTGCGCTGTTCGTCATCGGAGTTACGGCGATCTGGTTTATGGGACCGGCCGACGTGCGCGCCTGGGTCAAGAAGCAGGTGTCGTGATGTCCACGCGTCAAGGATGGATTTGCCCTCGTTGTGACAAGGTGCTTTCGCCTGACGTGAAGGAGTGCAGTTGTGTGCTGCCCGACTTGATCGGCAAGCCGCTACCCTCACTCCCCGACATCACGCCAACCGGATGGCCGTTCAAGCCGCTCGGTCCGGATTTCCCCGAATACGCCCAAGTGCCGCCGACATGGCCGATGCCGGTCTGCGGCTGCACGGGTCCGTGCGCCAACGCGGCGTGTCCACATCGTCTGCGCGTTACATGCGCAATGATACCGCAATTTTCTGTTGCCCGTACTAACGGGGTCGCCTGATGCAATGGACCGCATCCTACATCGGCAGTAATCTCGCCCTGATCCTAGTCGTGGCGCTCGCGGTCATCGCCCTTGGCGCAGTCGCATGGTTCGCGAAGAACTGGAAAGTCGCGGTCGCCGCAATCGTCGTGCTCGGCCTAGGGCTGGCGTACCAGCAGATCGATAAAAACGCCTACCAGCGCGCCGTAGCCGAGCAAGCCGCCGCCAAGGTCGCGGTCCTGCAAGGCCGCTTGGACGCGCTCAACAAGGTCGCGGAAGCCGACGCCGCCCGCGCGGCGGAAGATGCGCTCTATATCGCCGCGCTCGAGGCGAACGCGGGCATCACGCCGCCGAACAATGGTCCGTGCCTCGACGCCGACGCCGCCAAGCGAATCGGAGGCATCAAGTGAAAACCCTCGCCGCCCTCGCCGTCGTGTTACTGCTCGCCGGGTGCGGCCCGTCGGCGACCGTCACCAGTTCGCTGCCGCCGGTGCCGGCTGACATTCAACAATGCTTCCGGGTCGGCGTTGGCAAAGTGCCGCCGCGCGCCCTGACCGTCGCCGAAGTCGAAACGCTTTGGAAAAACGACCGCGTCCGCGCCGTCGTCATGCAGCGTTGCGGCAACCGTTTCATCGCCTGGTACGACAGCCTGCGGAGATCGTGGAAATGAGCGCCAGCCCACTAAAACGCGCCGCGGTTGCGGTCGGGCTCATCTTCGCGGCTGCATTTTTGGTGAGCCTGTTGCTTGCTTGGAAATTGGAGTCGCTGTCGCAACGTGTCGAGGCGTTGCCTGCCGCAATCCATCAAGCCGTGGAGCCGTGGAAATGGTGAACGCGTGGAACGATTTCCGATGGGCGTTTTACAGTTTCCTTGCCGCCGCTATCCTCTTGACCGGCGCCGCGGTCCTCTACGTCCGCCCCGCTACCCCCGCCGCGCCGCGCGCGTCGTCCACGGTCATCGTTTCAAACGATGAGGGGCATGGGTCCGGCGTCCACATCGGACACGGATTCATCCTGACCGCCGCGCACGTCGTCGAGGGTCAGGCGTCAATGCAAATCACCGACGACCACGGCCGCGTGCAGACCGGCACGGTCTTATGGGCAAATAAAGCCTATGACGTCGCGCTGATCCGGGTCGATCAGGTTAAAACGCTCGCATCGTCCCGCCTTGACTGCACCGCGCGTCTCGCCGTCGGCGACGAAATTTCCGCATTCGGTAACCCGCTCAATCTGAAATTCATTCGCACCTACGGCAAGGTCGCTTCCGACTACGGCGCGCGCGAACCGTGGAAGTCGAGTTTCGTGGCGAGTATCGCCGTTGCGCCGGGAATGAGCGGCGGCGGAGTTTTCGACAAGCAAGGCGACGTGGTCGGACTTGCTGTCGGACTGGCGGCGCGCGGTTCGATGTTCGGCGGCATGGCTCCGTTCGCGATCAGCTACGTCGTGCCGTCCAGTGCCGTTTGCATGTTGATGGGCCGCGCATGAAGAATTTTGCAATCGAAATCGCAGGTGCGGCCGCGCTCGTTGTCGCAGCCATCATGTTCGCCACGTTGGTTCTCGGACCGGTCGGCAAAACAATCGCCACCTACCACGCCGAACGCGACGCTTGCCTGATCGGCGCGCGCAACGGCCTCGATATCGAACGGTGCAAATAGCGTGACCAGCATGATCCCACTCAATGACGCTGAAATCCAGGATATCGCAACGGCAGCGGCCGATGCAGCCGTGCGCAAGCTGTTCCTGACCATGGGCGTCGATACCAGCGACGACAAGGCAATGCTGGAGATGCAGCGCGATTTTGCGCACGTCCGGACATGGCGCAAGAGCGTCGAGACGGTGCGTCGGCAAACCTTGATCGTCGCCGTCGGCGTCATCGTGTCTGGTATTTTGGGCGCGATCTGGATGGCGATGCGAGGCGGTCACTGATGGCGCAAGCGCCCCATTCCGACGAAGTATGCCTCGAAGCCGCCTCGCTTCGTCTTTCCGGCCTGACCATCGATCAGTGCGCCAAAGCGGCCGGCTGCGCGCGCAGCACCATGGGCGAGCGACTTAAACATGCCAGCGAACGCGGCATGTTATTGAAACAAACGCCTGTCATGGACGGGATGCGAGTCTCGCGCGTTGCGGACGGCCCACGCGGCAGAACGATCGAGCAAAAACCGGAACGTGGCGAGAAGTTTGCGCTCCCTGCCGGACACGTCGTCAAAGGCGTGTCGGCACTGGTCGACGAAGACGGCCGCGAAGTCGTCAAGTGGATCAAGACATCGCAGGACCGCGACCAATTGGTAGCGACCATGCGCGCCGCGGTCGATGGGTTCAAGGCGGAAATCCCGCGTGCCGCGCCAGTGTCGGCGCCGGTCGCGTGTAATTCCGATCTGCTTTGCCAGTATACGATCACCGACGTTCACATGGGCTGTCTCGCATGGAACGAGGAAACCGGCGGCGGCGATTATGATTTGAAGATCGCGGAAAAGCTGCTCGACGACTGGTTCGCAACGGCGATCGAACTGACCCCGAATGCTGAAACCGCCATCCTCGCGCAGCTTGGTGACCTCCTGCACCACGACAGCCACGAAAGCGTCACGCCGGCGCACAGGAACATTCTCGATGCAGATAGTCGTTTTCAGAAAATGGTTCGCGCTGCGATTCGCGTCCTGCGCAAGATCATTGATCGGCTACTCGCCAAACACGCTCGCGTTCATATCGTTATGGCTGACGCTAACCACGACCCCGCCAGCGAAGCGTGGTTGAGAGAACTATTCGCCGCGTTCTACGAAAACGAACCGCGTGTGACCGTCGATAACGGCGCCGGTACTTACTACGTCTACAAGCACGGCGACGTGTCGCTGTTCTATCACCACGGCCATCGGCGCGGCGTCAAGGACGTTGACGGCGTGTTCGCCGGACGCTTCCGCGAAATCTACGGTTCCACCAAGCACAGTTACGCGCATCTCGGTCACAAGCACAACGACGAACTGCGCACGACCAATCTGATGAAGGTCGAGCAGCACGAAACGCTGGCCGCGCCGGATGCCTATGCAGCGAACCACGGCTACCTGTCCGGCCGTTCCGCCAAGGTCATCACGTATCACAAGCGCGTCGGCGAAGTATTCCGTTCGATCGTCAGCGCGGAAATGGTTGCAACAATGGGTGCCAAATGACCATGCCTGAACACAACAACAATCTCATCCTCGCACTTCAAACCGCTACGGCTGGTGCGCGCGAAGAACTGCCGCGGTTGCATTTGCGAAAGGCAAGCCGTGATCTTAACGCCTCGATCGAAGCATTCAACCGCGCGCCGAACGCCGAGAACTTGCGGGTTCTGAACGGGGCATGGGCGAGTGGCACTCGCACCCTGGATCGGTACGGGCAGGCAAAAGGAGTCGCGTGATGAACCTGCCCAACCACATCGCCTCGATGCCTTTCGTTACCGCCCGTCGCGAGGATGACTGCGAGCCTGCGACCTGCACCAATGGGAAATGCAACGCGACCGGCGAGTGTATCGAAACCGTGGCGCGGGAAATGCGTGTGCTCGGGGAGTCGTTTCCGCGCGGGAAGTCGCCGCCGCTGGTGCCTCTTCCCCCAGATGTTCGTGACGCGATCTGTAAGTGGCCGAAAGGTGCGTCTCGCGAAAACGCGTGTGGATGGCCGACATGCCGTTGCGCGTGGAACGCCAGCACCGAACTGCCGCCGCTTGGCGACTCGCGCCGTCATGCATCGCACACACCCCGCACCATCGTCGCCTTTACCGGGCTCGCCGGTAGCGGCAAGAGCACTGCGGCCGCCCATCTGGTCCACTGCCACGGTTTTCAGCGCGTGCGCTTCGCCGGGCCGCTCAAGGCGATGTTGGCGGCGCTTGGGCTCACGTCCGAACAGATCGATGGATCAGAAAAAGAGACGCCGTGCGATTTGCTCGGCGGCAAGACGCCACGGTATGCGATGCAAACAATCGGGACCGAGTGGGGTCGCGATTTGATCGCATCCGACTTGTGGATTCGCGCATGGAAAGCGGCGGTTGCCAAGGTGCCCGCCGGCGTGCCGGTTGTGGTGGATGATTGCCGTTTCCCGAACGAGGCGGAAGCGGTCCGCGCCGCCGGCGGCGTCATCGTACGCATCGATCGTCCCGGCGCCGGTGCGGGCGCGGCGGGTCACGTCAGCGAGCAGCACCAGATCGAAGCCGCAACCACGATTTGCAACGACACATCGATTGCCGGCAAGTACGGTTTGCAGTACCAGATTGACCGACTCATCCGAGATTTGAGTTGGGCGGCGGCGTCCTGACCATCGCCCAACTCGCGGCGCTCGGTCTGCCTAATACCGAACCTGACAGTCCTTCGTCATCGCATGGACGATACACGTCACTTTCTTGAACGCGGCTTCCACCTCGCGCATGGCGTCGGCCAGTACGAACGTCATCAAAGCGTAATCGGCAGGCACCTCGACGGGCGACTCAGGTTTCTTTTTCTTGGACAATCTATTCACTCCCTTAGGTAAGTCTACGTTCCTATTTTGTTCTAGGTTTATAATCCGGTCAATAGGAATTTTCACCGGGCAACCGTTTCCATGGCTGCACGATTAGGATAGGTAACGGTTTCGTGTTCCGACAATAGGAACTGTAAATTAAGGTTGCCGGGGAGCGTGGCGAACCGTTGGCTAACCTTCTTGGCTAACCGACAAATAATCCGTTGAAAAATCAACGTTTTGGCGCTCCCTAGGGGAATCGAACCCCTGTTTCAGCCTTGAGAGGGCCGCGTCC
>JBIQHO010000239.1:0-5543 GCA_044508545.1 Bradyrhizobiaceae bacterium
GTAGCTGCGGGCCTGGGCGCGGTAGTCTTCGGGCGTCCTCAAAAAGGAGGAGACGAACGTCATCGTATCGATGAAGCCCGGGAAATCGCTCCACGCAAACTTCCCCTCCGTAATGATCCCATTGGGAACCTCCCGCCCTGCTGCGCTGGCCAGCGCGACGACGCGGGCCGCTTCGATCGTGCCGTTGAGATGGACGTGCAGTTCGGCCAGCGGCCGCCTGGTCTTGCCCATAATCAGATCCAGCGGACCAGGATATGATCGACGGAAAGGACGGTCTCCCCGCGCTGGTTGAGCACATTCATGCTTTCGACGATCCGGCGCCGGTTAACATGCCGTTCCTCCATCTCCGACTTGGTGACCTCGACCTCGACATGGATCGTATCGCCGATGAAGACCGGCCCGCGATAGCGGACGCGATCGTAGCCATACGAAATTCGGTTGGCCCCGCTGACGCCGTCGGTCGTGAACTTTAGCCCCATCGCGATGGAAAGTGTCAGCGTCCCGTGCGCGATGCGCTGGCCGTACCGGGTGGCCTTGGCGGCCTCGGCGTCCATGTGGCCGGAGAATTGATCGCCGGTCTGCCCTCCATGGAAGATGATGTCGGCCTCGCTGATGGTCCGCCCGCGCGTCTTGTAGCGGTGTCCGATCCGGTCGCACTCGGGAAGAATCGTCGTCTGGTCGTTCATCGTGGCTCCTTGAAGCGCGAGCGTAGAGTCCGCGATTCATATTCCAGGTGAGCATCGGCAGCACGCCGTCACAAGCGCAATAAGTTGCACACGGCGATGACGAGCGGGCAGCGCCGCGTTTGCGCGCCTTGCTGGTTGTCTCGTTTACGGAAACAGGCGAGCAAGTTGTTGCACCGCGGTGTGCGCAAAGTGGTTGCACCGGACGCCTGCCGCCTGCCGTATTTTACCCCAAGTTCGATCGCGACCCGCGGAGCCGACCCGAACATGAATCCATCAAGAGTGGGGGCGTAATGGAATCCAATCAGGTTGCGCTGGTTACCGGCGCAGGCAGCGGCATTGGCGCGGCCATCGCGGCGCAACTGCTGTCCCGTGGTTGGCGAGTGATCGCGGCGGGGCGCAATCCCGACAGGGTCGAGCCGCTCGCGGCGCTCGATCGCGACAATGTCCTGCCGCTGCGCATGGATATCCGGGAGGATGACAGTGTCATCGGCGGGCTGGAGAGCATACCTCGATCGTGGGCCGACATTTCGGTCGTCGTGAATTGCGCCGGTCATGCTCCGGGCGGCCGCAAGCGCTTCGATCTCTCGCCGTTGAGCGATCGTCTCGCCACGGTGGACACGAACCTGGCCGGCGTGATGCGCGTCTGCCACGTCATGGTGCCAAAACTGATCGCCAGGGGCGGCGGCGACATCATCAACATCGGGTCGGTGGCCGGCCAGCAGGCGGCCCGCGACGATGCGGCCTACACCGCCTCCAAGTTCGGCCTGCGCGGCTTCACGGAGGGACTTCGACTCGATCTGGTCGGCACCAATGTCCGCGTGACGGAAGTTCGGCCGGGCCTGACCTTGACCCGCTTCGCAGAGACCCGGCTTGGAGATGCCGGCGCGGCCAAAGAATTCTACGAGCGAATGGACGGCATCATGCATCCCAAGGATGTTGCGGATTGCGTCATGTTCGCGTTGAGCGCGCCGCGGAACGTGACGCTGAACGAGATCGTCGTGCACCCCACGAACATCGCACCGAACAGGTGAGGGCGCTCACCTTTTGAGAGCACCCCGTGCGCAGCAAAGCGCTTCGGGTTCCAGTAATGCTCTTTGCGAGCGTCGCCCGAGGGTCGACCAGAAGCAGGCTTGACGCTTGCGCAGGCGCTGAAAGCAAAGGGAGCGAATATGAGCCGAGACGACTACGAGTGCGACAGGATCGGATACCGCTACTCCTCCCGCGGACGGACAATCTCGGAAGCCGACATCGTATTTCACGCAGGTCATGCCGGCGATTTCTTTCCGCTCCATCTCGACGCCGAATATGCAAAGCAGACGCCCTACGGGCAACGCGTGGCGCATGGCACGCTGACGCTCGCGGCCGCGATCGGCCTCAAATACACGACGGACGACAAGGACGGGCTGCGCATCAGCTACGGCTACGACAAGGTCCGGTTCAGGAAGCCCGTCTTTATCGGGGATACCGTCCATCTCGAGGTGGAGGTGACGTCGTCGGAGATCGACTCAAAACGTCCGAACATGCGCCGGGTCGTGGAGACGACCAATGTCGTCAACCAGCGCGGGGAAGTCGTCCTGTCCCTTGATCACGTCCTCATCCGCTGGCTCTCGTAGCCGGGTGGCATGAACCATGGCCTATGTGATCACCGACGAGTGCATCGACGTCAAGGACGGGAGTTGCACCGAGGTTTGCCCGGTTGATTGCATCTATGAGGGCGGAAGGATCTTCTACATCCATCCCGAGGAGTGCATCAATTGCGGCCTGTGCCTGTCGATCTGCCCGGTCGATGCCATCCACTGGGATGGTGAGATCCCTGCGCAGAAGGCCATCTACCGCACCATTGCCTCGGAATTCTTCGAGGAGGTCACCCAATGGGGGTCGCCCGGCGGGTGGACCAGCAAATACTCCACCGAGAAGGATCATCCCGTCGTCGCCGCGTGGCCGGTATCGGCGGGCCCCGCAGGCAAGGCTCAGTGAAAGAGAGAACCATGGCTGGTAAACTACGCGGGATTATCGCTGCTGTCCCGACGCCGATCGGTCGCGGCGGCAGGCCCGACGGGCAGCGCTTCGTCAAACATGCGCGCTGGTGTCTCGACAATGGCTGCGACGGGCTCAACGTGCTCGGCACGACCGGGGAGGCCAATTCGCTGTCGATTGCCAGCCGGATCTCCGTCATGCAGACGGCGTCATCGGCTCTCGACGCCTCGCGGATGATGGTCGGCACGGGGACGCCGGACCTCGCCACGACGGTCGCCCTTACCCGCAAGGCTCACAAGATGGGATTCGGCGGCGCGCTGCTGCTGCCGCCTTACTATTACAAGGGGCTGCCGGACGCCGCCTACTTCGAATGGTTTGCGGCCATTGTCCGCGCCACCCGGCAGACGCCGATACCGCTCTATCTGTACAATTTTCCGCAGATGACGGGAATCCTGTTCTCCCCCGACCTCGTTCGCCGGCTGCACGAGGCTTTCCCGTCGCGCGTCGTCGGCGCCAAGGATAGTTCGGGTGATCTCGACTACGCGGCGGAACTGGCGCGGATCGAGGGTTTCGACGTGTTCCCGAGCAACGAGGTCGCGGTCTCGCGGGTGGATGATGGCTACGCCGGCTGCATCTCGGCTACCGTGAACGTCTCGGCGGCGCTCGCGGGTGCCCTTTGGGGCGACAGGGCCAATACGTTTCTCAAGGACAAGCTCGGGCGCGTCAGGACGCAGATTGCCGCGCAACCGCTAATTCCGGCGGTGAAATATTTGGTCGCGAAGATCCACGGCGACGAGGGTTTCGCGAAGGAACTGCTTCCGCAACTGCCGCTTCAGGCGGCGCATAAGAGCGCGCTCGACGCCATCGACTACAACCTGTGAAAGAGCTTTGCCCATGACCAGCCATGTCAATCCCAATCTGATCAACGGCGAATGGGTGGAGGGCGAAGCGGCCCCCAACATCAATCCATCCGACACGAATGACGTGGTGGGCTACTACGCCCGCGCGACCCTGGACGACGCACATCAAGCCATCGCGGCCGCCAAGGCTGCCGCGCCGCGATGGGCTCGATCCGGCCCGCTCGAGCGGCACGCCGTCCTCGCCAAAGCGTCAAGGGAGATCCTCGGGCGCAGGGAGGAACTTGGGGCGCTGCTCAGTCGCGAGGAGGGGAAGACCCTCTCCGAGGGAATCGGAGAGGTCACTCGCGCCGGTCAGATCTTCGACTTCTTCGCCGGCGAGGCCTTGCGCCTGTCGGGCGAGAACATCCCGTCCGTTCGCCCGGATATCGGCGTCGAGATCACCCGCGAGCCCGTGGGCGTCGTCGGCGTCATCACGCCCTGGAACTTTCCGATCGCGATCCCCGCATGGAAGATCGCGCCGGCTCTGTGCTATGGCAACGCCGTCGTGTTCAAGCCCGCGGACCTCACTCCCGGTTGCGCCTGGGCCATAGCGCACATCTTGCATCATTCCGGACTGCCGAAGGGGGTGTTCAATCTGGTGATGGGCCGCGGCAGCGTCGTCGGCCAGGCCCTGCTGGACAGTCCGGATGTCAGGGCCCTGACATTCACCGGATCGGTCCCGACCGGCCGCAGGATCGCGGAGGGAAGTGTCAGGCTGATGCGCAAGTTTCAGCTGGAGATGGGCGGCAAGAACCCCACGGTGGTGCTTGACGATGCCGATCTGGAGGTGGCCGTCGAGACGGTTACCCAGAGCGCTTTCTTCTCCACCGGGCAACGTTGCACCGCGTCTTCGCGCATCATCGTCACGGAAAACATCCATGACAGGTTCGTTGCCGCGGTTGCCGAGCGGGTCCGCTCCCTGAAAGTCGGCGATGCCCGCGGCGCGGGAATCCAGATCGGCCCGGTCGTTGACCAGAACCAGCTCGACCAGGACGTCAGCTACCTGGAGATCGGCAAGAAGGAAGGCGCGAAACTGCTTGCCGGCGGCGAGCGCCTGTCGCGGGAAACACCGGGCTTCTACCTGCAGCCCGCGCTCTTCACCGAGGCGACGAACGACATGCGCATTGCGCGCGAAGAGATATTTGGCCCCGTGGCGTCCGTCATCCGCGTCAAGGACTACGAGGAAGCCCTGGCTGTCGCCAACGACACCGAATTCGGGCTATCGGCGGGAATAGTCACGACGTCGCTGAAGCATGCGACGCATTTCAAGCGCAACGCCGAGGCAGGCATGGTCATGGTCAATCTGCCGACGGCCGGCGTGGATTTCCACGTGCCTTTCGGAGGACGGAAGGCTTCGTCCTATGGTCCGCGCGAGCAGGGGCGCTATGCCGTGGAGTTCTTCACCCAGGTCAAGACGGCCTATACATCGGCCGGTTGACGGCGCCACGCCGGGCCGACAACCGCTTCCGCGCAAAGACCCGCAATCGCCGATCTTTGCGCGGCAGATCGCGTCTCACGCGTATTTGGTGAAAACCTCTTCAGCGATGTCGACGAACTTGCGGTCGATGGAATCGATGAAGCGGTTCGCCGGGATGAATATTCCCAGCCTGTGAGCCGACAGGTTCGGGTGGTCGATCGGAATGAATTTCAAAACACCTTCAGCCAGTTCATCGATCAGTCCGTGTTTGATGTAGACACCGACGCCGCGGCCCTGCGCAATCATCTTCTTTGCGAGCACGGTTGAATTTGTGAACATGAATGCATTTATTTCACGTGATTCTCTGGTGGCGATCTCGTCAAGGAAGATGTGTTTGCCATTTGGGTCGTAATGTTTGACCAGGCGATACTGAAGGCATTCCTCGAGTGTGACGCTCTGCCTTCCGGCCAGGGGGTGATCGGGTGAAACCACAAGTCCTCGCGGGGACGAAATCAATTTCACCGGGCGAACGCTTTGCCTTTCGAAATATTCGAAGGTGAAGCC
>JBIQHO010000240.1:0-5507 GCA_044508545.1 Bradyrhizobiaceae bacterium
GAACGCCGCGAGATCGTCGAAAATCAGGTCAAGCAGGAGTTGTTCAACTGGCGCGACGACGTTCGGCCGCGCATCATTGGCAAGATGGACGATCATGACAAGCGGTTTCTGCCGTTCGCGCAGGAATTAAGCGTCGCGTCGCTGGCGACATCGCTGACAGAGCGGCTGCTGCGCCTGAACCTCAATCCGGAAATCGCCGAAATGCTGCGCGCGAAGGCCGACTGGTTCAACGGTCGCCAGGCCACGCAAATGCAGGCGGCAGCCCCCATCGCTCGCGTGCCCTATTTCTGCTCGGGCTGTCCGCACAACACCTCGACCAGAGTACCCGAAGGCAGCCGCGCCACCGCGGGCATCGGTTGCCACTACATGGCGATCTGGATGGATCGCAACACCGAAACGTTCACCCACATGGGCGGCGAAGGCGCGCCGTGGGTCGGAATTGCGCCGTTCACCAATGAGAAGCACATCTTCGCCAATCTCGGTGACGGCACCTATTTCCATTCGGGCAGCCTCGCCATCCGTCAGGCTGTCGCTTCCAAGGCGAACATCACCTACAAGATTCTCTATAACGACGCCGTCGCCATGACCGGTGGCCAGCATGTCGACGGCGACCTGTCGCCGCAGCGGATCACCTTCCAGCTTCACGCTGAAGGCGTCCGCGATATTTATCTCGTGTCCGAGAATCCGGATGCTTATCCGGCGGCCGATATCGCGCCGGGGACCCGAACCGCCCATCGCGATGACCTCGATGCGGTCATGAAAACCTGCCGGGAGACCAAAGGCGTCTCGGCGATCGTGTTCGTGCAGACCTGTGCCGCCGAGAAACGCCGCCGCCGCAAGCGCGGCACCATGGAAGATCCGCAGCGCCGTGTGCTGATCAATCCGGCCGTCTGCGAAGGCTGCGGCGACTGCTCGGTGCAGTCGAACTGCATCTCCGTGGAGCCGCTGGAAACAGAGATGGGACGCAAGCGCACCATCAACCAGTCATCCTGCAACAAGGATTATTCCTGCCTCAAGGGCTTCTGCCCGTCGTTCGTCACGGTCGACGGCGGTCGTCTGCGCCAGCGCGCGCCGGCGGATCTCGGTGCGATCGGCGAGTTGCCCGAACCGCCGTCGCGGCCGTCGCTGGAGCGGCCCTACAACATCGCGGTCGGAGGCGTCGGCGGCACCGGCGTGCTGACCATCGGCGCGCTGCTCGGCATGGCCGCGCATATTGAAGGCAAGGCCAGCATGATTCTCGATATGTCCGGCCTCGCCCAGAAGGGCGGCGCGGTTCTGAGCCATGTCCGGCTGTCGCGCAATCCTGCGGATGTGACCTGTTCGCGGATCGTTACCGGCACGGCCGATCTCGTCATTGCCGCCGATGAGGTCGTGGCGGCCGCCAAGGATACGATGATGCTGTGTGCGTCGGACCGCACTCACGGCGTCATCAATACCCATCTCATTCCGACCGCGGATTTCGTTCTCAACCGGGATTTCGACTTCCAAAGCGGCAAGGTCGGCCGTGTTCTTGAAACCGCGCTATGCAAGGACGCGACTTTCATGGACTTCACCACGCCGGCCGAGTCATTGCTCGGCGACTCCATCGCCACCAACATGATGATGATGGGCTATGCCTATCAAAAAGGGCTGTTGCCGCTGACGGCGGAGGCGATCGGGCAGGCGATCGAGGTGAACGGCGTCGCTGTCAAGATGAATATCGAGGCGTTCCGGCTCGGGCGGCTTGCCGTGGTCAACCCGGCGCGTCTCGCGGAGATGATGAAGGGGACGGATGAACCAAAAGCGGCGAAGATGCTCGAACAAATGACGCTCGACGAGATTGTCGCGCACCGTTCGGCCTACCTTGCTGACTACCAGAATAAAAGGCTTGCGGAAAAATATCGCCTGATGGTCGATCGGGTCAGGAGTGCGGCGTCCCGAGGTGGCTATGGCGATGCGTTGCCGCGGGCAGTCGCCGTCAATTACGCCAAGCTGCTCGCCTACAAGGACGAGTACGAGGTGGCGCGACTCTACACCGACGGTCGTTTCGAGAAGCAGCTCGGCGACCAGTTCGAGGGCGACTACAGGATCAGCTTCCACCTCGCGCCGCCGATGTTTTCCAGCAAGAAGGATGCGCTCGGCCGTCCCGTCAAGAAATCCTATAACGGGTCGCGGATGATGCCGGCCTTTCGTCTTCTGGCGAAGATGAAGGGCCTGCGCGGTACCGCCTTCGACATGTTCGGCTATAGTGCTGAACGCAAGCTCGAGCGCGAGTTGATCGCGGGTTACGAAAAGGATGTCGCTCTCGTGCTGGACAGGCTCTCGCCGGCCAACATCGAAAGTGCAATTGAGTTGTTGTCGCTGCCGGATCGCATTCGCGGCTATGGTCCGGTCAAAGAGAAGGCGGCGGCTGGTGCCAGTATCCGTCATTCGGAATTGGTGCGCGATCTCACGGACGCTCCTCCGGCGCCACGGCAAATCGCCGCGGAATGACGTGGGTGCGGCAACAGCTTCACCATAAAAGCCTATCCGCCCAACCACTGACATCGACCGAATCCGCAATCCGGCCTATATTGGGTTGTCGGGAGGTCGGTCCAAAACGTCATGCAGTCCAGGTTCGGAGTACTTTTTCAGCGGATGCGGTCATCCTCGCTGTCGATCGGCCAGATTACCTTCGGCGGATTTTTGCTGGTACTGGCGATCATTGCGATAACCAGCGTGGCCAACGTCGTCGCGACGCGCCATCTCGATAATACATTCGCCGAGTTGCAGCGGCTGGACAAGATCGGCGACCTTGCGGAGGAAATCGATCGCCGCATGGGTGAACTGCGCCTCGCAGCGCGAGATTACGTTACCGATCCGGGCGCACAGTCCAACGACGTCTGGGGGGCCGCATCATCGCTGAACGAGGTGCTCAAGAAGACCCGTATCGAGCTTGCGCCGGAGCAGCAGGCGATGATCGACGGCGTTACGAACCGGCTGGAAGCCTACCGCAACGGAATCGCGCGGGTGACCAACCTGATCGCTAGCCGCGCGAAACTGGTCGAGACCCTGCCGCTGCTACGCGAAAAGCTCGAGACCGTGACCGAGCAGGCCGCCGATCAGTCAGCCTCAAGAACCTTGTTTCGCGCCCAGAGCGACGTCGCCGCCGCACTGCTCGGGCATGATCCCTCTGCCGCCGAGCAGTCGGCGGAAAAAATGCGCGCCATCTCGATCAGCGTGCCTGCGGTGCGTGAGGCCGTCGAGGCCTATGCCGACGCCGTTATTGCGATATCCCTGCGGGAGCGTCAGATCGCCGACATCGACAGGGACGTGCTGGGCGCCGAAGGCCGGCTGATAGGGCAGGTCACGAAATTATTGCGCGAACTCAGCGCGCAGCGCGAGCGCGTGCTGTCGCGCGATTTCGCGCGGACGCTGGCCGAGACCAAATGGCAAAGCATCGTTCTGGGCGGCGCGGGAATCATAACCGGCTTGCTTGCCGCCATGTTCGTCGTGCGACGCACGATCCGGCCACTGAAGGCAATCGCGCGAGCGATCCGGAAGGTGGCCGGCGGCGAAAAGCAAGCATCGATCCCCGGGACCGAGGTCGATAACGAGATCGGAGATATCGCGCGCGCGGCCGAAGTCTTTCGCCGGACGCTTGCTGAAGCCGACTCGGCGCGGGAAGCTGCCGTTCGCGCGTTGGCCGAGCAGCGTCTGGCCGAGGAGAGCTATCGCAAACTGTTCGAAGGCTCGGTAGATGGAATTTACGTCACGACGCCGGCCGGCCAATTGCTTGACGCCAATCCCGCGCTGGCGCGGATCATGGGCTATGACACCTCGGACGACCTGATCCGCGATATCGGCGATATAACGCAGACGATCTACGTCGATCCGCAGGCGCGCGCTGAATACCAGTCCCGGATGGAACGCGAGGGCACCGTCCGCGAGTTCGAGTATCAGGCTCGCCATCGCGACGGCAGCGTTCGCTGGCTTTCCGATAGCGCGACGGCGGTGCGCGATGAAAACGGCTTTATCGTCCGCTATGAAGGGGTGGTTCGTGACATCACCGACCAGCGGCGCGCCGAAGAGGCGATCGCCGAAGGACGGCGCCTGCTGCAACTTGTCGTCGACACCGTGCCGGCGGTGATCAATGTCAAGAACGCCGATTTGCGTTACGTGCTGATGAACCGCTACATGGCGGGCGTCTTCGGGATCGAGCCTGCTGAGGCGATCGGCCGAACGACGAGCGATCTGATGTCGCGATACGGGGCGGCGAAAACCGAGGAGAACGACAAGCGGGTTCTTGAAAGCGGCAAGGAACTCGGCTTCTACGAGGAGGAGTATGAAGATTTTTCCGGCGTGATGCGGCAATGGCTCGTCAACAAGCTGCCTATCCGCGGCGCCGATGGCCATATCGAAAACATCGTCACGGTTGCGCTCGATATCGGTGACCGCAAACGCAACGAGCAGGAAATGCGGCGCGCCAAGGATGCCGCCGAGGCGGCGCTGCGTAACCTGCGTGAAACCCAGAACTCGCTGATCGAGGCGGAAAAACTCGCTGCACTCGGCCGTCTCGTGGCGGGCGTCGCTCACGAAGTCAACAATCCTATCGGCATCAGCCTGACCGTGGCTTCGTCTCTCGAGCGCAAGATCGCGGTGTTCGCCGCGGAAGTGGAACGCGGAGATTTGCGGCGATCGAGTCTGAACGATTTTGTCGAGACCAATCGCGATGCTGCGTCGCAGCTTGTCGCCAATCTCAATCGCGCCGCCGAACTGGTCCAGTCATTCAAGCAGGTTGCCGCCGACCGCAACTATTCGGACAAGCGGATTTTCGATCTCGGCGAACTCACCGAGCAGGTGGTCATGAGTCTGCGCCCAGGGCTGCGCAAGCAGAATGTGATGCTGACGGTCGATTGCGAACCCAACCTCATGATGGACAGCTATCCCGGCCCTTACGGCCAGGTGCTGACCAATCTTTTCCTCAACTCGCTGGCGCATGCCTTTCCGGACGGCGAGGGCGGCGCGGTCGACATCAATGTGCGGGGCATCAGCCAGAACAAGGTCGAGATCCTGTTCTCCGACGACGGTTGCGGCATGAGTCCGGATGTCCGTCGCAAGGCATTCGATCCGTTCTTCACGACGCGCCGCGATCAGGGCGGCACCGGCCTCGGCCTGCACATCGTCTACAATATCGTGACGAGCCGTCTTGGCGGACGCCTCGATCTCGACTCGGGATCGGGGAAGGGCACGCGAGTTCACATTGTCTTGCCGCGCGTGGCTCCAATGGAACTGGCGGCGGAGTAGCGGCCCGAACCGGGCGGCGCCACCCAGGTTCGCAGCGACGGTCCAAGCGGCGGGCCGTCCTCAAAATCGAAGGGTGTCGCAGTGTCAATCCGTATCGGCGAGCTTGCGCAGCGTTGCCTGAAAAGTCTGGCTGGCCTTTCCGACCAGCGCCGTGCCGTTCACCGTGCCGGTCGTATCCGTGAATGTGCCGGTCACGCCGACGCCCACGGGCTCATCACCGCCGAACAATACGTTTCCGTCGG
>JBIQHO010000241.1:0-5499 GCA_044508545.1 Bradyrhizobiaceae bacterium
TCAGGTGCCAGTGTCCTTCGGGACGTGGGGGTTCAAGTCCCCCTTCGCCCACCACGAGCGGTTCTACGAACTGCAGGCATAGAGGTCACGAACTCGAAAGGGTTCGTGACCTTTGTGTTTGGGGCTTGTCGCTCGATTGCCGGGAGATTGACGGTCCGAGGGGATGTGCTCGCCGAAGTCCCGAGCGGCTTCAGTATCCGCGCCGGCCGTCGGTGCCGCCGTGCTCGAACGCGCGAAGCTCGGGCGCAGATTGTTGGGACGCGAGCTGGATCACGTCGGCTCGGCGCCACCGCGATCCAACAACAAAGTCGCCCACATTCGAGGTGCGGTACACGGCCGGAACATGCAGCCACCTAACTTGCGGCACGTTCCGATTGAGTACCACGGATGGCGGGCATCGATTCAAGGCGAAGTCTGTCTCATCCGCCCTGTTCCGCGTTCTTTGCAGGAGATGCCCTCTGCCGTGCCGCTGGGGTTGACACCGTTCGCGCCGGCATTCGAGGCCCCACCTCGCACAGCCGATCGAAGACCGAGTGGGCGGGGAGGGGGAGTGCCCGCGGCGGCCATTCGGGCTGGACGCCCGGTTTCTCGCGCGGAGCCGCGTATTTCATGCGGTCAACGCGGCGGCGATATCTAGGCATAGAGGCGGTCTGGCCGCGGCCTATCTGCACTTTGAAGTTAGTTTTCGTCGCAAAGTGACATTCTGAAAGGGCTATCGACGTTCAACCTGTTGCTATAGATTGTAAACATGCTGATCAGGTACGAGGTGTCCAACTTTCGTTCGATCGGCCCGCCGGTCGAGCTGTCGCTCGTCGCCGTAGATCAAGATCGCTCTGCTGCCCAAACGATAGTTCCGCTCAGGGTGGACCTGCTCACGCTGGCCGCCATCTACGGTCCGAACGCGTCTGGCAAGTCGAATGTCGTCGCGAGCTTGGCATGGCTGCGATTCGCCATCGAGAGCTCGGTGCGCCTGTTCGAGGACGAGATTCCCGTCGAGCCGTTTGCCTTCAGCGGTTCGCCGTTGGACCCCACTCTATTCACTCTTGAGCTCAGCATTGAAGGAGTTCGCTTCGACTACCTCCTTTCCATCAATCGGGAAAAGGTGTTGTACGAAGGTTTGTTTCACTACCCCGAGAAGAAGCGGCGCAGGATCTTCGAGCGTGACACCCAGGAACTCAAACTCCAAAGAGGGCTCGGCGGGCTCTCGGGGACTCGCGAGCTCCTTACCGACACAACGCTGGCGCTGTCAGTCGCACGTCGATTCGAGGAACCACTGGTTACCAGGTTCGCGCGCGAGATAGGACGAATGCGGGTCCTTGGGCAGCAGCCATTTCGCGCTCGTCGCATGGGTATGCCGATGCGACGCCTGATGGGGCCTCCGATGTCGACCATGAGGTGGTTCGAGGACGAGCAGCTAGCGCTCTTCCCTGAAAACTCCTCGATCACAGTGGAATCTAGGGATCAAGCACTCGCTTTGCTACGCCTGGCCGACCTCGGCATTGAAGACGTGCTCGTTGAAGAAGTCGAAGTTAGTTACGGGGACTCGGACACCCGCTCCAAACAGAGACGCGTGCGGTTACTTCACAAAGCTGGCGAGCGGGTGTCACCCCTCGATTATGGTGCCGAGTCCGACGGCACGCGAACCTGGTTCGAAATTATCGGACCCGTGTTGACTGCATTGCGCTCCGGATCAATCGTAGTATTCGATGAGCTGGACGCAAGTCTTCATCCGACACTCTCTGCTGAACTACTCAAGTTGTTCAGCGAGCGCAAAACGAATCCCCGTGGTGCTCAATTGATCTTCACCACTCATGACACCAGCCTCCTCAATCACCTCAATCGTGACGAAGTCTGGCTGACCGACAAGGACTCCAATGGAATCACACGACTGGGCGCATTGGCCGAGTTCGCAGGTGAGCGCGTTCGGAAATCTCAGAATCTCGAAAATGCCTATCTAAGCGGACGATTCGGTGCAATCCCCCAGATCGATGAGGGCGGTCTCCTGCGAGCACTTGGATTGATTGGCTGAAGCTGGTGCACCCACGGAGAAGCCGCAGCAAGCCCTTGAAGCGCCGAGTCGCCAGGCGCCCGGAGTTGCGAACGGTCGTCATCTTCTGCGAGGGTAAAAATTCTGAGCCGGACTACATGAACGGCATCAAGCAGGTACCCGAGATTGCGGCCAGCACGGCGCTCAACATTGAGATCGACCCAGAGCAGGGCGTTCCTCTCACGCTTGTAAAGCGGGCGGCGGATCGTCTGCGGCAGGAGGAGATCGACGAGTGTTGGTGCCTGTTCGATGTGGAGTGGCCGAAAAACCATCCGAACCTGAAGGAAGCCATAAGCCTGGCCGAAGGCGAAGGCGTGAACGTGGCGGTGTCAAACCCGTGCTTCGAAATCTGGCTGCTGCTCCACTACAAAGCCTATACACGATTCGTCAACAACGACGAAGCCGAGCGCCTGAGCAAGGCGTGCGACGGCCGAGGGGGTAAGAGTGTGAATGCGGCCGACTACGTCAGCAAGCGGAAGGAAGCGTGTAAACGGGCAGCGAGTTTGGACAAGCGCCACGCCGCGAATGGCACCGAATTCCCCCACAACAACCCATCGTCTGGCATGTATCGGTTGCTGGACTCGCTCGACAGGTCGTGTACCAGCGAGCCTTCGAGTATGGGCGTGAATACACGCAGGACCCGATCTGGTGGAACGTAGTCGGTGGTCCTAGACATGATGGAATGATGAGTTGCTCTCATCGGGATTGTGTGCCCGCCGCGATCGAGGTCTTAGCTCGCCAGGTCGTGGCCGACCTTGTGGGAGATGACGAGCTCGAGCGTGTGTGCACCATGGGCTCTCGGGAGCCGACGCCTGACTTCGCTTCACGACACCATGTCGTAGAGGTGAAGGAACTGGCCAGTCAGTCACTCCGAGCCTACGAAGCCGCTCACGATCGCCACCTCGGCTACGGGCAGCACTATCCGGTGGCGTCGTTGCGGAACGTATGGGGAGTGTGGACAGACGTAACGCCTGCTATGGCGGCATTCGGGCAGGCCGATACGCCAGAGGCTAGAAAGCTGATCCGGCCATTGACACAGCTGCTTGAACGACTAGAGGCTGAAGGCATATCGGATATCAACCAAGACTGGCGAGCACGTGGGGCCGCCGTAGATCTCATCGGCTTCGGTAGTTGCTGCGTGTATCCACCGGGCGGACCATACCCGCCGGGAATTTTTATGATTGGTTACGCATATGGATCCGAACGGACAACGGACCCGGAGCGCGATGTTGTTGCGCTGGTGCAAAAGTGGCTCGATTCGCACTACGCAGACAATCTCAAGCGGTCATTAAGGAACATCGACAAGGTGCGCGTTGCGGCTCTCGTCGCGAGCATGGACGGTCCCGCGCGTGCGTTGATCAGCACCTTGGCCGAGAGCCCAGAAAAACGACTCTTCACGCCGCTGCAGCTTCCAGACGAAATCGACGCCGTCGTGGTCATTGCCGGCCCTGAGGTGCTGGATTACGGGATTGCCGAAGGGTGGCGGCGGACGCCTATTGGGTAGTTCGTCAAGTCCTGTTACACACGTCGACTAACCCGCTCGTTTGAATGGTCTTCGAACCTGAACAGTGCTCGATTCGACGGTTCTGGTCCGTCAAATGAACTGATATCCACACTGTCACCAGATGGGTTGGTCCGGTTGTCGGGCGAAGAACTTACGCTGGTCGTGTGCCAACGGGAGAATCCGATAACTATCGTCTGTCGGGCGAGGACATATGCGAGCTACGAGAACGCATCAGTCAACTGACAGCGCTCATCGATTCGCTCAGCGATATAGCGCCTACCGAAGACGCTGCTACCTTCTGCGAAAGTGTGGCAGTCGCGTGGCAAGGCAGGACATCGACTTCGCCTCTTGCGCAGACTTTGGGAACAGTTGTCGTCATGGAGGTGCTGCAACACATCATCTCCTGGCGGTTTCAGTTGCTGCTTGATGAAACGACCAGTCGCAATGACGTTCAAACTGCACTGAGGAAGACGCTCGAAGCGGCACGCCGGGAGTACGAGCAATGGGCCGCCAACGACCTGCCATCCGACGCAGAAATGGCCCAACGAATCACAGAGCGCACCGCTGCCCAGGAGAAATTGAAGGCAGCCATAGAAGTGAAGCGCGCGTCGCAAGCAGACGCCACGCAAACTCCTTCACAGGCAGATTCGCCCAGCGTTGTTACAACATCCGTCCCGAGGAACCCTATGGTTAATCTGACCGACGATGAACAGAATCTACTGAAGTGCGTGGAGCACGGAATTCCGTTCTTTGGGTCCAACGCGATAATTCGCGGAAGAATCATCCGCGAGATAGCACTTGGCGACTTGGTAGAAAAGTCGAATCCCAACGGCGTGAACATCGCTGGCGCCCACATCAAGGATGCAATCATCCTTGGAAGTGTTTCGTCCCCCGTCGCGCTGCACTTCAAGACGTGCACATTCGACAAGACGATACATGTGAGAGGCGCTCAACTTCCTCTGCTTCGCTTCGAGCACTGCACGTTTCGGCCTGGCTGGGGAGAAGCCATCGCCGCAGAGAGTCTTCAACTCTCCGGCGCCCTATCGGTCCACGACTGCGTGATCGAGGTGCAAAAAGCTAACACCGCAATCGATCTCGACAATGCCACGATAGGAAGTCACCTAAGCCTCCAGCGAACCAGCATCATCAATCCAGATGGGCAGTGCATTTCCGGGGACCGGGCAAAAGTCCGGTCCAACGTCACATTGGCAGGCGTATTCGCCAAATCCGGAAAGGCTGAACTTGGCGCAGTCAGATTCAGCATTGCTGAGATCGGAGGCAGGGTCAACCTGACGGAAGGCACCACGATCGATGCACTCGGCGGACCTGCCGTCATGGTCGATGGCATCAAAGTTGGTGAAGACGTTCACGCCGTCGGGGTGAACATGGAAGCCGCAAATGCCAAGGACGGGACGTTCCGCATTAATGGCGCAGACATCAACGGCGCCTTCACAATCAGTGCCAGCAACTTAGTCAACGAAGGCAGCGCGGCCGTCCTATGCGACCGCCTTCGAGTCCGTGGCTCTGTGCAGATTGGCCCAGAGGCCAGGATAAGCGGTACCGGAGAGCAGGGAGCGCTACGCCTCATGGGCGCGCGAGTCGAGGGAAGTGTCTCGTTCTCAAACGCTCTTGTTACCAATCCAACCGGACCCGCAATTGCCGCCGAAACGCTAACCGTCGACGGGCATCTTCATCTCAACGGTGGGCTGAAGGTTGCAGGTGCTGGAAAGGACGGTCTGATACGCCTCGGAGGTGCGCGAGTGGGACGGCGGCTGCAGGCCGATGATGCCGAAACCGCCACAGCAACAGGGAGTCTGGTACTCGACCTTGGGGATGCAACTGTAGGTAGGCTACAACTCAGCCCATATTTCGTCTGCGGAGATTCGCGTTGGCTCAACGTGGATCGCCTGTCCTACACCGGCCTGCCTATGGGAGCAACACGCGGAGA
>JBIQHO010000242.1:0-5490 GCA_044508545.1 Bradyrhizobiaceae bacterium
CTTGGCTCAATGCGGATGGAATGGTGTAACCAACCGAGTTTGATGAATGGGCTGATCCCCCGAAATGGACTGCCCCGTGAATCCTGAGCACTTCCAGCCTATGATTGGGGAAGAGCCAAAAATTGCCAGTTCGTAGGCAATTAGAGCGCCTTAGAAAACATAAACCCCTTAAAAAAACAAGGGGTTAACTGGCGGAGACGGAGGGAAACTGGCCGTCAAAATAAAAATTCTTTAAAACAATAGGTTATGGATCTGCCGAAGCACCCCTTTGTACCGCGGCTTTGCTGCAATTTTGTACCAATTACGAGGCCGATGCAATCGCCATTCGAGTATATCTATAGACGGGAATCTGTGCTGACCCAAGTCGATCCGACAGATGCGGCAATCCTGTCAGGCTCGTGCAGTTATACTGTTTGTAATTAATAGTTTCTAGACTCGTTCTGCTAGCCCGAGTCGGATGATGCCTTAATCAGTGACATGGTATCCCACTGCTTTTTGCATCTCATACACGAAGGAACACGGGTTGAATAAAACCGAAACTGAAGATCTTGCGTCTGACAATTCAGAAGCCACAAACCCTACACCCGCCTCCGTTTCTGGCTTCTCGTTCGTGCGCAATGGAGATCATGCCACTGAACAACTCGACTGGGACAAGGGGCCGGACCAGGTGCGCAAGGCGCTGGCCGAAGCCCTGGGCGCGCGCAACGTAGCCTTCCTGCTGGGCGCTGGTTGCTCATCAATGGTCGTCGAGGGCACTGAGCGAGGAATTCCGACGATGGCGCCATTGGCGAAGGAATTCTGCAGCGCTGCGGCCAGCGGGGATGGCGAAGATAATTTACTGGCTGCGCCCTGGGCTTTCGATGCGTCGGAAATCTCCTGCTTGGGATGCCATGGACTCGCGCTCACGGGCGACTACACGCGCAACCTCGAGCGACTGATGGAAACGCTGCATGCGTTACGGTTCGTCCTCGCTCGAAGCGACGACGCCGGTGACGAGGACGAAGTCGCCAAAATTGACGGGATGATTGCGAAGGTCCAGGCTTTCCTGTGGCAGAGGTGCACTACCGGCGCATTTTCGAAGGGCGATGATAGCTTGCTGAGTCTTTACGAATCCTTCTACCGCCGACTGGTACTGCGTGACCGCTCGTTGCCCCGACCCTGGATCTTTACCACGAACTACGACTTGTTCAGCGAGCGGGCGATGGATCGCCTTGGCCTGCCCTATGCCAACGGCTTCTCCGGCGTCGTCGAGCGTCGCTTCAACCCGGCGACCTTCCGATATGCGCTCGCTGAGCAACTTGACATCTCAAACAGAAAGTGGTCGGCGGTCGACGGCTTCGTCTATCTCTGCAAGCTGCACGGCTCGATCAGTTGGACCGAGGACAATCACGGCCTCTTCCCCATTCGGGAGACATGGCCGCAGACGGCGCCGTCGAAGGTGATGATCTTCCCAACGCCTGCGAAGCAGAACTCGAGTCTGGGCTCGCCCTATTCCGACTTGTTCCGCGAGTTCCAATCACGAATCGTGCGCGAGCAGAGTGTGTTGATTACGATCGGCTATGCCTTCGGCGACGAACACCTGAACAACATCATCTACCAGGCGCTGACCATCCCAACGTTCCGGCTCATCATGTTCGCAGATCCCGACGCTGGTGGTGACATCGCTAAACTGCGAGCGCTACGTGATCCCCGCATCTGGATGATCGGGGGGCCCGGACCCGAAGACGGCGCGCCGGCGCACTATTTCAGCACGATCGTCAAGCATCTTCTTCCACGGCGCCCCTCCGACCGCATCGACGACGCGGTGAAGCTGGTGCTGCAGACAATGGCCGCGCGATCGTCAGAAGGCAAAGGAGCAGTTGATGACGACTGACGATCGTCGCCGCGCCATCGGCTCGGTCGTCGCGGTATCGGCGGACAGGTTTGTTATCGAGATGCACGGTGGCACGGACAGCTTCACCGTCGTGGGGTTCGACGACGTGCACTATGTCGCCCGCCTCGGCTCGTTTGTGGTGATCCCTGCCCAAGCCGAATATGTTGTTGCCGAAATCATCGGGCTGCGCGAGCGGGATGCGGGCCCTGGCGGCGAGATTGACAAGGCTGCGTCCGCCAAGTTCCTCGACGTCGTGCCTGTCGGAATGCTGCCCGCAGAGGGCGGCAGATTTCGCTTCGGTGTCTCAGTTTTCCCGTCCCTCTATGCGGACGCCCTGTATGCCCTCGACGAGGAGCTGGACCGCATCTTCGATACTAGCCCAGCGTACGAACCGTCGATTGGCCTAGATGGCAAGGAATGCGTGCCGCCCGAGGCGACCCGGCTGCGGATTCTCGAGATTGGTCAGTCGGTAGTCTTCGAGAACTACCGGGTTAAGGTGCGCATCGACGAATTCTTCGGCGGCCATGCGGCCGTGCTGGGTAACACCGGCAGTGGCAAGTCCTGCACGGTGGCTTCTATCCTCCAGGAGCTGTTTCAGAAACCGACAGAGCACCACGCGCGCGGCGCGACCTTCGTTGTCCTCGACGTTAACGGCGAGTATCACCAGGCATTCGACAAAATCGCTGGCAGGGGCTTAATCGGTGTAAAGAGGCTGATCCTAGACGGTACGGCCAACACCGATCGCTTCCGCATTCCGCACTGGTTCCTGGATCTATCCGAATGGGAGCTGCTACTGCAGGCAAGCGAGCGGACACAGGTGCCGATCCTACGCATGGCTCTAGGCCTGGCCACGCTGTTCGGCGGTACCGCCGATCAGCAGCTCAACGCTATCCGGAATCACATCCTCGCCAAGTGCATCACCCAGATACTGTCCGACGAAAGCCCACCGGGCGCGAAGGAAACCCGTATTCTCGGCATTCTCCAGCGTTTCCGCACGGTGGAAATAAACTCGGGGACTGTCGGGGCTGCGATCTGTGTCAATTACGGCAACATGGACCGAATTGAGGACGCCTTCAATTATCTCGTCGGGTCTGACGGCCAAGGCGGTTATACAATCGACGACTTCAAGCTGCCGGATTATTCGAACAGTCCATTTGAGTTCGAAGCGCTGGGCGACGCTATCGACCTCGCACTGCTCTACGAAGAGGCGCACGGCAATCGACAGATTCGTGATTACTGCTCACAGATGTTGACGAGGTTTAAAGCGTTGCTCGAACGGGAGGACTATGCCTTCCTGCGCTATTCAGCGGCGGGGGCAGCGAAGGACCCCGGGCCGTTCCTCGCACGCTTGCTCGGTCTTGAAACTAGGACAGACGGCCACGTCAAGATTTCGCAAATCGTCATCATTGACATGAACGCCGTGGAGGACGAGGTCGTCGAATTGGTCAGCGCAGTAACCGCGCGCATGATCTTCAGGTTGCTCCGACAGGCCGAACCTCGGAACCGTTTCCCCGTTCATCTGCTACTTGAGGAGGCACACCGCTACATATCAGCCACGCAATCACGATATGCTATGGATGCCGGCCGAGTGTTCGAGCGCATCGCCAAGGAGGGACGCAAGTATGGTTTATTCCTAATGGTCGCGTCGCAACGGCCGAGCGAGTTGTCCACGACAGTGCTGTCACAGTGCTCAAACTTCGTCGTGCACCGAATTCAGAATCCCGATGACCTGTCGCAGATTCGGCAGATGTCGCCATCCATATCCGAGGGCGTCCTGCGCCGGCTGCCGACCTTGCCAAAGCAGCACGCGCTCGTCTTCGGTAACTCGGTAAACCTGCCAACAACGTTCAAAGTGCGCAGCGCCCACCCGCTGCCCGCGAGCGACGACGCCCAAATCGTAAACCTGTGGTTCCATGAGGCCGGCCGCAAGGCGAGCATTGTATTAGCGACAACGCCGGCCGATCTCGTTGGCGACGAAGATGCGCCAGCCGAATAAAACCCTCGACTCCGCACCGCTGCAAACGGACGCAGTCGACCCTAAGCGGCCGAGAGGACCCACGAGCGTTAATGGCTGCCTTTTAACGACTTGGAAGCGCAGAAGTTATGGGATAGTCTTGGCTTGGAGGCAAGATGCAGAACATCATCTTTGAATTTCTGATACCGCAACGACCGGTATCATTACAGACTAGGAGAAGGAAAAACCTGCAAACATGGAAGGCCTTTGTGACTGCTGAGGCAGCAAAGAGCTGGCCGGTGGGTACTCAGCCGTTCGCTGGGGACCTGCGAGTGACCTTAGTATATCTGGCTGCGGATGATGCGGCCGATGTAGACAATATCATTAAGCCAATTCAAGACGCCCTGGTCGGCATGGTTTACCAAGATGACTTCGCAGTGTGTGACGTTGCTTGCCATCGTCGATTCCTGTCCGACCCGATCGACGTGACTGATCTGCCGCCGCTGCTACAGGGAGGCGTTGCCCAAGCTAATGAGTGCGTTTACGTCCGCGTGTCGGATGCCTCTGAATTAAAGGATTATCTATGATGACGCAGAGCAATCATACAGAGCATGATGCGAAACTCCAGGAGCTTAAGGCTCGGTATGAACGCGACGGCTATGAGGTTCTGGTCGAACCTCAAAAAGGAGTTGTTCCATTCGACCTCGGCAACTACATCCCCGACCTTGTCGCTAGCAAACCTCCCGGCGGTCTTATCATCGAAGTCAAGACGGCTAACGCGAGGACGTCCATTGAACGTTATCAATCCATCGCTCATATTGTCCAACAACACCCGGGGTGGCGCTTTCTCCTCGTTACGGTAGACGACTTGAACGTACCAGCCTCATTGCGGGAAATGGCCGACTGGGATGAACTGGTAGCGAAGCTTGGAGTGACCCGATCACTTATCGACACCGGGAATTCAGAGCCCGCAGTCTTGTACTTGTGGTCCATCTTCGAAGCAGCAATGCGTAGGCTCGCCATCACAACGACGATGCCCATTGAAAGGCTACCTGCTACAAAGCTAATGAATCAGCTCTTCACGGTAGGCTACCTCTCAATTGATGACTTTACGACGGCCAAGAAGTTCTTAATCATGCGAAACGGTATCACGCATGGCTTCGGCACTCCCCTCGATGATCCGTTGCTCGAGTCATTCCTTCGCGTCGTGTCCAGTCTCGTCCAAGAATGGAAGAATGAACGCACCGAGACCGAAAGGCTGGATGAGTAAATGCGGGCTCAACGCTAGCGCATGTGAAACTGCAGGTCCGATCAAGTCGCGATCACTACAATCCATCAGCCTTATCCCAAAAAGCAACCTTTAATTGGACCGGCTACTAGCCGGTAGCGGCGCTCGCCGCGAGGGCCAGCATTCGCAATCAGGCATATCGTACCGACGTCCCCGTTGCCCTGAATTCGCCGCCCAAAACGCCGACTGTACCGCCATCCGTGTCCGCTGCCCTGGCTTTCGCGGCATAAACGGCTTCCTCCCCGCCAGACGGGTCCCCTCCATATATTCCACGGTCCTGTTCATTAGCCCCGGCCAGCAGTTCAGCACGGCAAGGCGACAACTCACGGCAACGGCGGCAACCCCGCAGGAACCGTATTACTGCGAACGCCGAAA
>JBIQHO010000243.1:0-5471 GCA_044508545.1 Bradyrhizobiaceae bacterium
TCAAGCTCAACAAGCTGATTTTCCTCTACGACGACAACGGCATCACCATCGACGGCCCGATCTCGCTGACCGACGACGTCGATCAGGTGGCGCGCTTCAAGGCCTGCGGCTGGGACGCAAGGCGAATCGACGGCCATGATCAGAAGGCGATCACAGCCGCGATCCGCCGGGCGCAGAAGTCCGACAAGCCCTCGCTGATCGCCTGCAAGACCATCATCGGCTTCGGCGCGCCCACGCGGGCCGGCACCTCCAAGGCGCACGGCGAAGCGCTCGGGGCGGAAGAACTCGCAGGCGCGAAGAAAGCGCTCGGCTGGAATTACGGCCCGTTCGAGATCCCCGACGACATCCTCAAGGCCTGGCGCAGCGCGGGACGCAGGGGCAAGCGGTACAACAAGGAGTGGCGCGCGAGGTTCGCGGCCAAGTCCGAGGCCGAGCGCAGCGAGTTCACGCGCCGCGCCATCGACCGCAAGCCGCCGCAAAACCTCGACGAGGTGATCGGCAAGCTCAAGGACAAGCTGGTCGCCGAGCCGCCGACGGTCGCCACCCGCAAGGCCAGCGAAATGGCGCTTGAGGTGCTGGTGCCGGCGGTGCCGGAACTGCTGCTCGGCTCCGCGGACCTCACACCGTCCAACAACACCCGTCCCAAGGGATTGAAGGAGGTCGAGCCGGGTCACGACGACGGCCGCTACATCCATTACGGCATCCGCGAACTCGGCATGTCCGCAGCCATGAACGGCATTGCGCTGCATGGCGGATTCGCCCCCGCCGGCGGCACCTTCATGTGCTTCACCGACTACGCCCGCCCGGCGATGCGCGTTTCGGCGCTGGCGCATATCCCGGTGATCTACATCATGACCCACGACTCGATCGGGCTCGGCGAGGATGGTCCCACCCACCAGCCGGTGGAGCATCTGGCATCCTTGCGCGCGATGCCGAACATGCGCGTGTTCCGTCCCGCCGATGCGGTCGAGACCGCCGAGTGCTGGCAGCTTGCCCTCGAGCGGCCGAAAGGACCGACGGTGCTGGCGCTGTCGCGGCAAAACCTTACGCCGGTGCGCAAGACCGCGCATTCGGACAACCGCTGCGCGCATGGCGCCTATGAGCTGGTCGCAGCCAACGGCGAGGCCAAGGTGTCGATCTTTGCTTCCGGATCGGAAGTCGAGATCGCCGTCGCGGCGCAGCAGCAGCTCGCCGGGCGCGGCATCGCGTCGCGGGTGGTCTCCGTGCCCTCGCTGGAACTGCTGCTCGAACAGCCTGAGGAACGCCGGCATGCCATCATCGGCAAGGCTCCGGTCAAGATCGCCGTGGAAGCGGCCGTCCGTTTCGGCTGGGACGCTGTAATCGGGCCCGACGGCCTCTTCGTCGGCATGCACAGTTTCGGTCACAGCGCTCCCGCCAAGGACCTCTACAAACATTTCGGCATCACCGCCGAGGCCGTGGTCAGCGCCGCGGAGAAACGCCTTCGTTGAGGTTGAGATTGCCTCAAAATCAAAAAGGCGCTAGCTAAAACGCGCGGAATGTGGATTTGACATGAGCGGATCGGCCCCCCACAGGTCGAGATGCGAATGTCAGATCCAGATTTCCGCTAACAGCTTATTTTGCTGGTGGTTCTTTGATTTTGACGTTCGCGGATACTCCCGCTCAGGGCGGGATGCGAATGCCAGAACCGGGCCGCCGGGATATCACCAATGGTCGCTGCCCGGCAGAACCGGGTGACACAGGCGTCGACGCTCGCGCGCGGAGCTAAACTTGCGGTTGCGCGGAGGCAATGCCCTATTTGAAGGAGAAAGAGAATGGCAGTCCGGGTCGCAATCAACGGCTTTGGCCGCATCGGCCGCAATGTTTTGCGCGCCATCTACGAGGCCAAGCGCGACGATCTGGAGATCGTCGCCATCAACGATCTCGGCCCGGTCGAAACCAACGCGCATCTGTTGCGCTTCGATTCCGTGCATGGCCGCTTCCCCTATGAGGTGAAGGTCGAAGGCGACAGCATCGTCATCGGCAAGAACAAGATCAAGGTGACCGCCGAGCGCGATCCCGCCAAGCTGCCCTGGAAGGAGCTTGGCATCGACATCGCGATGGAATGCACCGGCTTCTTCACCGCGCGCGACAAGGCGGCCGCGCACCTCACGGCCGGCGCCAAGCGCGTGCTGGTGTCGGCTCCCGCCGATAACGCCGATATGACCGTGGTCTACGGCGTCAACCACGACAAGCTGACCAAGGACCATCTGGTCGTCTCGAACGGCTCCTGCACCACCAACTGCCTCGCGCCGGTCGCCAAGGTCATCAACGATCTGGTCGGCATCGAGACCGGCTTCATGACTACGATCCACGCCTATACCGGCGACCAGCCGTCGCTCGACACCATGCACAAGGATCTCTATCGCGGCCGCGCCGCGGCGCTTTCGATGGTCCCGACCTCGACCGGCGCCGCCCGCGCGATCGGTCTCGTGCTGCCTGAGCTCAAAGGCAAGCTCGACGGCGTCGCCATCCGCGTGCCGACGCCGAACGTCTCGGTGGTCGATCTCAAGGTGATCGCGAAGAAGGCGACCACGGCGCAGGAGATCAACGAGGCGATGAAGCGCGCGGCTTCGCAGGAGCTGAAGGGCATTCTCGGCACCACCGACCAGCCCAATGTCTCCAGCGACTTCAACCACGATCCGCATTCCTCGACGTTCCACATCGACCAGACCAAGGTGCAGAACGGCACGCTGGTGCGCGTGCTGTCGTGGTACGATAACGAATGGGGCTTCTCCAACCGCATGACCGACACTGCGGTCGCGATGGCCAAGCTGATCTGAGACGACGCGTCCCGGACGCATCGCGGCGCAAGCGCCGCGATGCGGACCCCGGGATCATTCAATCCGCAAATTTTTCCTGCGTAGCGGTCCCGGCTCTGCGGCGCACCGTGCACGCACCGTGTCCGGGATACCCAGCCATGACAAAGCCCTTTCGCACCCTTGATGACGTTGACGTGAGCGGAAAGCGCGTGCTGCTGCGCGTCGATCTCAACGTTCCCATGGAGCAGGGGCGCGTCACCGACACCACCCGGCTGGATCGCATAGCGCCGACGATCGCGGAAATTGCCGACAAGGGCGGCAAAGCGATCCTGCTGGCGCATTTCGGCCGGCCCAAGGGCCCCGACGCCAAGGATTCGCTGAAACCGGTCGCGGCCGAGCTTTCGAAAGTGCTCGGCAGGCCGGTCGCGTTCGCCGATGACTGCATCGGCGACGTCGCGCAGAAGGCCGTCGCCGCGATGAAGAACGGCGACATTCTTTGCCTGGAGAACACCCGCTTCCACAAGGAAGAGGAGAAGAACGATCCGGCCTTCGTCGCCGAACTCGCCAAGCTCGGCGACATCTGGGTCAACGACGCCTTCTCGGCCGCGCATCGCGCCCACGCCTCCACCGAGGGCCTCGGCCACAAGCTTCCGGCCTATGCGGGACGCACCATGCAGGCCGAACTGGAGGCGCTGAACAAGGCGCTCGAGGCGCCGACGAAACCGGTCATCGCCATCATCGGCGGCGCGAAGGTCTCGACCAAGATCGATCTTCTGGAAAACCTCGTCAGCAAGGTCGATGCGCTGGTGATCGGCGGCGGCATGGCCAACACCTTCCTGCACGCCCAGGGCGTCAACGTCGGCAAGTCGCTGGCGGAAAAGGACCTCGCCGCGACCGCGCTGCGCATTCTCGAAAAGGCCCAGACCGCCAACTGCGCCATCATCCTGCCGGTCGACGCCACGGTGGCGTTCCATTTCGCCGCCAACGCGCCCTCCCACGCCTACGGGCTGGACGCGATTCCGGCCGATGGCATGATCCTCGACGTCGGTCCGCAATCGGTGGAACGCGTTCATTCCGCCATCGACGACGCCGCGACGCTGGTCTGGAACGGCCCGCTGGGTGCGTTCGAACTGACGCCGTTCGATCGCGGTACCGTGGTCGCCGCACGACACGCGGCGGCCCGCACCAAGGCCGGGAAACTGGTATCGGTCGCGGGCGGCGGCGATACGGTCGCGGCGCTGAACCAGGCCGGAGTGGCCGGTGACTTCTCCTACGTCTCGACGGCCGGCGGCGCTTTCCTGGAGTGGATGGAAGGCAAGCCGCTGCCGGGCGTAGAGGTGCTGCGGGCCAAATGACGCTGCTCCTCGCGGCAAAATGAGTGGCCGCGCCAGGGAACCGCATTTCTCCTGCCCGCATGACCCTTAAATCCGATAGTCTCGTTCGGAAGAGAGCAGGCAGGAGGAGACGCCCATGAATCTCGCCGACCTCAACAAGGTGGCCCGGGCCATGGTCGTGCCCGGCAAGGGCATCCTCGCCGCCGACGAATCATCCGGCACCATCACGAAACGGTTCGACGCAATCGGCGTGACGTCCACCGAGGACAGCCGCCGCGACTATCGCGAGATGCTGTTCCGCTCAACCGAGGCCATGACGAATTACATCTCCGGCGTCATTCTCTATGACGAAACGGTCTGGCAGAACGCCAAAGACGGCACGCCGCTCATCAGGCTGATCGAGCAGGCGGGCGCCATTCCCGGCATCAAGGTCGATGAAGGCACGCAGCCCCTGCCCGCGTGCCCCGGCGAACGCGTCACCGTCGGGCTGGACCGGCTCGCCGAGCGATTGAAGACATATTACGAGCGGGGCGCGCGCTTTGCGAAATGGCGCGCGGTGATCGACATCAACGCGAGAGGCATCCCGAGCATGACGGCCGTAGGCGTCAACGCCCACGCGCTGGGACGATATGCCGCGCTCTGCCAGGCCGCCCGGATCGTGCCGATCGTGGAGCCGGAAGTGCTGATGGATGGCGACCACGACATCGACCGCTGCCTTGAGGTCACGACGCGGGTGCTCAACGTGACGTTCCAGGAGTTGCGCAAGCAGCGCGTCGCGCTGGAAGGCATGATCCTGAAGCCGAACATGGCGATATCCGGCAAGGCATGCGCGAAGCAGGCATCGGTGCAGGAAGTCGCGGAAAAAACCGTGCGCATGCTGAAAGCCTGCGTGCCGGCCGCCGTCCCCGGCATCGCCTTCCTGTCCGGCGGACAGTCTGACGAGGAAGCCACCGCCCATCTCGACGCGATGAACCGGATCGGCAACCTGCCGTGGAAGCTGACCTTCTCCTATGGCCGCGCGCTGCAGGCCGCGCCGCAGAAGGCGTGGGCCGGCAAAGCCGCGAACGTCGCCGCCGGGCAGCAGGCGTTCATCCATCGCGCCCACATGAACAGCCTTGCTTCCAAAGGCGAATGGAAGGCCGATCTCGAAAAGAAGGCCGCGTGAGGCTTTTGGCACGGACCGGATTTTGTCATTGCGAGCGAAGCGGAGCACACCCAATTCGCATTGAATTGCAACGAGTGACTCGTCACCTCTCCCGCTTGCGGGGGAGGTCGACCGGCGAAGCGCCGCGAAGCCGGTCGGGCGGGGGCTTCTTCATTACCTCCTCCCCAACGCTCTCAGAGCGAGCTTTGCTCG